>JBBRCL010000025.1:0-35743 GCA_038204895.1 Actinomycetales bacterium
ACATCTGCGTCGAGTGTGCCCACCGAGAGCATCGTCGGGGGGGGGGGGGGGGGGGGGGGCCGCCGGGAGGGGGGGGGGGGAGCGCCCAACCCCCCCCCCCCGGCCCCCCGCCCCCACGGGGGGGGGGGCGGCCGGCCCGCCCGCCCCCGCCTGTGTGGGGGGCGCCGGGGGGGGGGGGGGGGGGCTCCCTACCCCCCCACTCCCGGGGGCGGCCCCCCCCCCCCCCCCCCCGACGATGCTCTCGGTGGGCACACTCGACGCAGATGTGTCGTTTCGACACGGGCGCTCTCCGTGTCCCGTTCATCGGTGGCAGCCGCGCGCGATGCGAAGGTCGTGGGCCGGGCTTGGCGAGGCGCGCGCCAGGGCGCCGGGACCGATCACGCGCCGCCGCCCGCGACACCCCAAGGCCGCCGCCGCCCGCGACACCCGACGCGCGGGTACCGTCGACGCAGCGGAGGGAGCCAGCAATGAGCAACGACACCGACATCCGCCTGCGCCGCCGCCTGACCGCCCGCCTGGTGGCTGACACCATCATCGCGACAGCGGCCGGCCTGCTGGTCCTGATCCTGCTCGCGCCCACCTCCGGCACCGACACCCAGTCCATCGACACCCAGTCCCCCGAGTGCACGTCGGCATTCGGCTACCCGGTGCCCTGCGGCTGGAGCCTGTCGGTCGGCGCGGCAGTTGCGGCAGCCGTCGTGGCCGCCGTCGTCCTCACCGCGCTGCGGCGTCGTCGGCGGTAGAACCCTAGAAGCCGCAGATCATCTCCGCGACCTGGAACGCAACCTCCAGCGACTGCTGGTGGTTCAGCCGCGGGTCGACGAGCGTCTCGTAGCGCACCGCCAGCCCGGCGTCGTCGATCTCCTCCGAGCCCCCGAGCACCTCGGTCACGTCGTCCCCGGTGAGCTCGATGTGCAGGCCGCCCGGCACGGACCCCAGGGCGCGGTGCACGTCGAAGAACCCGCGCACCTCGTCCAGCACGTCGCTCAGCCGCCGGGTCTTGTACCCGCTGGCGGAGGAGATCGTGTTGCCGTGCATCGGGTCGCAGATCCAGGTCACCGGGCGACCCGACGCCGTCACCTTCTCCACCAGGGGCGGCAGCGCGTCCCGCACCCGATCGGCGCCCATTCGGGTGACGAACGTGAGCCGGCCGGGCTGGTCGGTCGGGTTGAGCCGGTCCATCAGGGCGAGCGCGTCGTCCGCCGTCGTCCGCGGACCGAGCTTGACGCCGATCGGGTTGCGCACCCTTGACAGGAAGTCGACGTGCGCACCGTCCAGACGCCGGGTCCGCTCCCCGATCCACAGGAAGTGTGCCGAGCAGTCGTAGGGGGTCCCGGTGCGGGAGTCGATCCGGGTGAGCGGACGCTCGTAGTCGAGCAGCAGCGCCTCGTGGCTGGAGAAGAACTCCACCGTGCGCAACGCGTCGAAGTCCGCCCCGCACGCTGCCATGAAGCGCATCGCACGGTCGATCTCCGCAGCGACCTGCTCGTACCTGGCGTATGCAGGGTTGGCGGTGAAGCCGCGGTTCCACTCGTGCACCCGGCGCAGGTCCGCGTAGCCACCAGTGGTGAACGCCCGGATCAGGTTGAGGGTCGCCACCGAGCGGTGGTACGCCTCGACCAGCCGGCGCGGGTCCGGGGTGCGCGACTCGGTGCTGAAGTCGTGCCCGTTGATCGCGTCGCCGCGGTAGGCGGGCAGGGTGATGCCGTCGCGCGTCTCGGTGTCGGTACTGCGCGGCTTGGCGTACTGACCCGCCATCCGGCCCAACTTCACCACGGGCAGGCTGGCACCGTAGGTGAGCACCGCGGCCATCTGCAGGATCGTCTTGATCTTGTTCCGGATGGTGTCGGCAGTCGCCTCGGCGAACGTCTCCGCGCAGTCCCCGCCCTGCAGCACGAACGCCTCGCCGCGCCCGGCCGCGGCCAGCCGGTCGGTGAGCAGGTCGGCCTCGCCGGCGAACACCATCGGCGGCAGCGCCGCGAGCTGTGCCCCGACGGCGGCCAGCGCCTCGGCGTCCGGCCACGCCGGTTGCTGCTCGGCGGGCAGCGAGCGCCAGGCGTCCAGCCCGGCCAGCACTCCCGGTTCGGGCTCGACGCTCATGACGTCCCCGCGGGCGCGGGCGCCTGCCCGATGTCCTCGAGCAGCGCGGTGAACCACGGCTGGGACATGTCGAAGGCCTTGCCCCCGGCGATCCGGGGGAACGCGATGGCCTTGAGCCGGTCGCCGTCCTCCTCGTCGTGACCGATCACGCCGGCCTCACCCCGAAGGGCGCACTCGACGGCCAGGTCCGTCATCGACTTGATCAGACGGAGGTCTTCCGCGTTGGCTGCGGCGGCGCGCGAGAAGTAGCCGCTCTTCTGGACCATCACCTTCTCCGCGCCGAGCTTGGCCGCGAACTGCTTGGCGAACCACTGGCCGGGATTGATCGTGTCCAGCCTGATGTGACCGAACGCGTCGCGCTGCACGGTCTCCCCCGCCTCCTCCATCTGGGCGATGATCTCGTGCGTCCCGGCGCCCTCGGACAGGAAGATCGTGACGTTGCCGATCTCGTCCATCACGGTGCGCAGCCGCGCGGCCTCGGCCTCGATGTCCAGGGCCATCTCGGGCAGGAAGACCGCATGCACGTCCCAGCGCTCCCGCGACAGCCCGATGCTGGGCACCCACTCCTGGGTGTCCAGCCACTCGCGGTACTTGACGGTCGCGGCGGCGGCCAGCCACCCGCAGTGCCGGCCCATCACCTCGTGCACGATGAGCATCCGCGGCCCCGACCGGTGCTCGCCGATGATGTTGCGCGCGAAGACGGCGGCCTGCTCGGCAGCGGTCCAGGCACCGAGGGACTGCTTGATCGGCACCACGTCGTTGTCGATCGTCTTGGGCAGCCCGACGACCGTCAGGTGGTAGCCGTTCTCCTCCAGGTACGAGGCCAGGTCCGCCGCCGTCGTGTTGGTGTCGTCGCCACCGATGGTGTGCAGGACGTCGACTCCGTCGGACTTCAGCTGCTCGGCCGCCACCTGCAGCGGGTCCTGCCCCTCGGCCACCAGGCCACGCTTGACACAGTCCTTGGCGTTGGTCATCTTGACGCGGGAGTTGCCGATCGGGCTGCCGCCGAAGCCGTGCAGCAGCGCGGCCTTGGCGCGGGCCTTGTCGTCGACGACGATCTTGTCCCCCCGCAGCAGGCCGTGGTAGCCGTGCTGGTAGGCGATGATCTCGATCTCAGGCGCGATCTCGGTGTAGCGCTCGATGAGCCCACCGACCGCGGACGACAGGCACGGCGCGAAACCGCCGGCGGACAGCAGGGCGACACGGCGAACCGACATGGCACGACACCTTCCTTTGATCTGCTCAGGACGCCCGAAGCATGGGGCACGACCCCGGCACCGACGACAGGCCGTTGGTCCTGGGCGCCATCACCAGCGACGGCGCTCATCCTACCGACGGCAGGTCCGGCTCCTGGGGAGGTATCGGAACCTGGACCTCCGGCGCGGGTCGGCCACCGGGCGCTCCGCGGCTCTGCTCGGCCGACGGGACCTCGTCGGGACGGTGACCCGCCGCGATCCGGGCCTTGGCCGTCGCGGCGTACATGTCGACGTACTCCTGACCGGACAGCCGCATCAGGGCGTACATGATCTCGTCGGTGACCGAGCGCAGGATGAACCTGTCGTGCTCCATGCCCTTGTACCGGCTGAAGTCCATCGGCTCCCCGATCACGATGCCGATCCGGATCGGCTTCGGGATCACCCTGCCGAGGGGCTGTGCGACCTCGGTGTCGATCATCGCCACCGGGATCACCGGCGCCCCGGACTCCAGGGCCAGCCGCGCGACGCCCGTCTTGCCGCGGTACAGCCGTCCGTCCGGGCTGCGGGTGCCCTCCGGGTAGATGCCGAAGATGTGGCCCTCGTTCAGCACCGTCAGGCCGGTGCGCAGCGCGGCCTCGCCGGCCTTGCCGCCCCCGCGATCCACCGGGATGGTCCCGACGGCGCGGAGGAAGGCGGCCCTCAGACGCCCGGTGATCCCGCGCCCGGTGAAGTACTCGGCCTTGCCGATGAACCGGATCTTGCGGGGCACGACGATCGGCAGGAGGAACGAGTCGATCACCGCGAGGTGGTTGCTGGCCAGGATGGCCGCGCCCTCGGAGGGCACGTTGTCCGCGCCGCGCACCCACGGCCGGAAGCCGATGTGCAGCGCCGGACCGGCCAGCAGCCTCACCAACCAGTAGAACAACCCGCCACCTCCGCCGCGACGCCCACGCGATCTGCGCGCAGCGTCCCCCGCCGACTCTAGAGTGCTCTGCATGCCCGCACCTCCGCATGGCGACGAGGAGCCTCGTCCCGGCGAGCCTTCACCCGGGGACCCGGGTGAGTCGGGACGCCGTGGCGACATCGGGCCGGACGACGTCGACACGCGCTGGGTGCAGATCGTCTCCCAGCTCGGCGCTGCCGACCCGCGCTCGTGGGCACCGGACCCGGCCGTCGAGGCTGCGGAGGAGCACTTCGAGCCGCCCGACCCCGGACCGGTGCTGGGCGGGGACCCGCTGCTGACCATGGCGTGGTCCGCCGTCGCGGGGGTGCCCGCTCTGGTGATCGTCGCCGTCCTGGTCTGGCGAGACATTCCGACAGTTGTGCTGCAGGTCGCCGGCGTGGCGTTCCTTGCGGCGGTGGGCCTGCTGTTCTGGCGGATGCCCCACGACCGGGAGGACGACTCCGGACCGGGCGCCGTCGTCTGAGCGGGCCCGCTCAGATCCGCGCGAGGTCCGCCGCTCCGACGATCCCCGCGTCGTTGCCCATCGAGGCGAGCTCGATCCGTGCCTCCGGGCGGTAGCCGCGGGCCGACAGGTGCGTGGCGAACGCCGCGCGTGCGGGCCCGAGCAGCAGGTCACCGGCTGCGGCCACGCCGCCGCCGATGACCACGAGGGCCGGGTCCAGCAGGGCGGCGACGGTGGCAGATCCCTCGCCCACCCAGCGGCCGACCTCGGCAAGAAGCTCGACGGACAACGGGTCGCCCTCCAGGGCTGCCGCGGTCACCGAGGGCCCGGTGATGGCAGCCGGATCGCCGCCGGCCAGCTCCAGCAGCCGGGCTGCCCGCTGGGGGTCGGCACCGGCGATGGAGCGGGCGTCACGCACCAGCGCGCTGCCGGAGACGTACTGCTCCCAGCAGCCCTGCTGCCCGCACCCGCAGGTGTGGCCGTCGGGCACCACACGCATGTGGCCGACCTCCGCCGCGACGCCCCATGCGCCGAGCACCAGGCGCCCGGCGGCGACCACTGCGCCGCCAAGGCCGGTGCCGAGGGTCAGCAGAAGCATGTCGTCGACATCGCGCCCGACGCCGAACCGGAACTCCGCCCATCCGGCGGCGTTCGCGTCGTTGTCCACCACGATCGGCACCGCGAGCCCCAGACCGGCCGCCACCCGGTCCCGGAGCGGATGGTCACGCCATGGCAGGTTGGGGGTGAACCGGACCGTCGCCTGGTCGGCTCCGATGAAGCCGGGCGCGGCCAGCCCGATGGCGCCGACGGAGCACCCCGCAGCCAGCTCACGGCAGGCATCGATGACGGCGGCATCCAGCGCGTCGACGTCCAGCCTGGCACTGTCCCGGCGCGTCTTGGCGATGATGCGACCGTCCTCGTCGACCACACCGGCAGCGATCTTGGTCCCGCCGATGTCCACTCCGATTGCGTACATGTCCGTCCTTGGCTGGGTCCTGAGGCAGGTGGCCGCAGGTTCGCGCGACGATCCCTGGCAGGCTACCGAGGTCCGGGGGCCGGTGTCGGGACGATAGGACCGCGGCACGACTGGATACAGTCAGGGCCCTGATCCGTGTGCCGAAGGAGCCAGCGTGGACGAGCACCGCTCCCCCGCCGTCGTCGCTGCCGACCCCAGCGCGAACATCAACTCGCTGCTCGCAGGTCGGCTCGAACGGTACGCCGATCTCACGTTCATCGAGCGCAAGGCCACTACCGGCGCCCGATGGGAGCCGGTGACGGCCCGGGAGTTCGACGCCGCGGTGGTGGCGGTCGCGAAGGGACTGGTCGCCCGGGGCATCGAGCCAGGGCAGAGCGTCGGCATCATGAGCCGCACCCGTTTCGAGTGGACGCTGCTGGACTTCGCCGTCTGGGCCGCCGGGGCGGTCCCGGTGCCGCTGTACGAGACGTCCTCCGCCGAGCAGGTGCAGTGGATCCTCTCCGACGCCGACGCGCGGCTGCTGGTGGTCGAGACCGCCGAGCACGCGGCGGTCGTCGCGGAGACCCGGTCGACCCTGACCGCACTCCAGGCCGTCCTGGTGCTGGACGACGGGGCCATCGACACCCTGGTCGGCGACGGCGCCGAGGTGGCCGACGAGGAGATCACGCGGCGCCGAGCCGTTGCCACCGGAGCCGATGTAGCGACGATCATCTACACCTCCGGCACCACCGGGCGACCGAAGGGTGTCGAGCTCACCCACGGGAACTTCGTCGATCTCGCGCTCAACGCGGTGGCCGAGCTGGGCGAACAGGTGTGCCCACCAGGATCCCGGACCCTGCTCTTCATGCCCCTCGCCCATGTGTTCGCCCGGTTCGTCGAGGTGCTCGTCGTCCCTGCGGGGGCCATCCTCGGCCACACGCCGGACGCCAGGGACCTGGTCGCCGATCTGGGCACCTTCAAACCGACGTTCATCCTGTCCGTGCCGCGCGTCTTCGAGAAGATCTACAACTCCGCCGAGCAGAAGGCGGCAGCCGGCGGCAAGCGCGCGATCTTCCAGCGGGCGGCCAAGACGGCGATCGTGTACTCCCGCGCCCTCGACACGCCCAAGGGCCCGGGCCTCTGGCTGCGGCTGCAGTACCAGGTCGCGGATGCGCTGGTGCTGCACAAGCTGCGCGCCGTCCTCGGCGGTGCGGCGAGGTTCGCGATCTCCGGCGGCGCACCGCTGGGCGAGCGGCTCGGGCACTTCTACCGAGGCGTCGGGCTGACGGTGCTGGAGGGCTACGGGCTGACCGAGACCACGGCGCCCACCAACATCACCGTCCCCAAGAAGGCCAAGATCGGCACCGTCGGTCCCCCGCTGCCGGGCACGACGGTGCGGATCGCGGACGACGGCGAGATCCAGGTCAAGGGCTGCCAGGTCTTCCGCGGCTACCGCAACAACCCGGCCGCGACCGCCGAGGCGTTCGACGACGGGTGGTTCCGGACCGGCGATCTCGGGTCGATGGACGAGGACGGCTACCTGCGGATCACCGGTCGCAAGAAGGAGATCATCGTCACGGCCGGCGGCAAGAACGTCGCGCCTGCGGTGCTGGAGGACCGGCTGCGCGGCCACCCGCTGATCAGCCAGGTGGTCGCGGTGGGCGACGCCAAGCCCTTCATCGGTGCCCTGCTGACCATCGACGCCGACGCGCTCCCGGGCTGGCTGGCGACCCATGGCCTGCCGGACATGGACGTGCAGACGGCAGCCACCAACCCGGATGTGCGGGCAGCGCTCGACCGAGCCGTCGAGCGCACCAACCGTGCGGTGTCCCGCCCGGAGTCGATCCGCAAGTACACCGTCCTGACCACGGACTTCGCGGTGGCGAACGACTACCTGACGCCGTCGCTGAAGGTGAAGCGGGAGAAGGTGCTCAGGGACTTCGCCGATGAGATCGAGGCCCTGTATGCGGAGGCGCCGAAGGTCGCGACGGTCTGACCGCAGGGGACGGCCGGGTCAGACGACGCGCTTCATCCGCAGTGGCGGCACCAGGCCGGAGCGTGCCAGGACGGTGATCGCGCCACGCTCCGCCGCGTCGAGCTCGACCGCTTCGGCCGCGTCGGCCGCGTCGGCCGCGTCGGCCCAGCCCTGCCCCACGTCTGCGCCGGGCCGTACCGGGATCGTCAGGAAGGTCACCACGCAGTCGGCACACGCCTGGCCGCGCACCGTGCAGCTGCCGCAGTCGATGATCATGCATCGCACGGTACGGGCCGGGTCCGACACGGCCGGTCCCGGCGCGGCACCGGCGGTCATGTCGGCGGGCCGCCGTACCGTCGGCCCATGCACGGCACGGGTCTGAGCCGCACGGCCGGGCCGTCGTCGTCCCCGGTCCAGCCGACGCTCGACGACATCGGTACCCCGCTCTCCGCCGTCACGTTCGTCGTGGTCGACCTGGAGACCACCGGTGGCTCACCCACCGCGGCGGCCATCACCGAGATCGGCGCGGTGAAGGTGCAGGGCGGTGAGGTGCTCGGCGAGTTCCAGACCCTCGTGGACCCGGGCGGGCCGGTGCCGGCATTCATCGCCGCCCTGACCGGGATCACCACCTCGATGGTCCGCGGGCAGCCGCGGATCGAGCAGGTGCTGCCGGCATTCCTCGAGTTCTCCCGTGGCGCCATCCTGGTGGCGCACAACGCACCGTTCGACATCGGCTTCCTCAAGGCGGCCGCCCGGAACCACGGCTACCCGTGGCCGGGGAACCAGGTGCTCGACACCGTCGCACTGGCCCGCCGGGCGGTGACCCGCGACGAGGTCCCCAACCACAAGCTGTCCACCCTCGCGGCCTTCTTCCGCACCCCCGTCGCACCCGAGCACCGGGCGCTGTCCGACGCCAGGGCCACCGTCGACGTCCTGCACGCGTGCCTCGCGCGGCTCGGCCCGCTGGGGATCACCCACCTGGAAGACCTCGCGACGGCAACCGACCCGGTGCCGCCCGAGCGGCGTCGCAGGCGTCACCTGGCCGACGGCCTGCCCGACGCCCCCGGCGTCTACCAGTTCCGGGGCGCCGGCGGTGAGGTGCTCTACGTCGGCACCGCGACGTCGATCCGCAGCCGGGTGCGCAGCTACTTCACGGCCGCGGAGCAGCGCCGGCGGATGACGGAGATGGTGGGTCTTGCGGAGCAGGTGGTGCCGATCGTCTGCGGCACGGTCCTGGAGGCACAGATCCGCGAGCTGCGGCTAATCGCGTCCGAGTCGCCGCGCTACAACCGGCGATCACGCTCCCCCGAGCGATTGCCGTGGGTCCGCCTCACCGCCGAGACCTACCCTCGGCTCTCCGTGGTGCGCCAGGTGCGCGCTGACGGCGGACCGCGTCCCGGTGAGGCGGAGGCGCACATCGGGCCGTTCTCCGGCCAGGCGGCGGCCCTGCAGGCCCTCCAGGCGCTCCAGGTGGCCTTCCAGCTGCGGCAGTGCTCCCGACGGCTCCCCCGCGTCGTCCAACCCGACGCCGGTGCGTGTGCGCTGGCCGACATGGGCCGGTGCGGCGCGCCGTGCATCGGCGCGCAGTCCGAGCGGGACTACGCCGCCGTCGTCGCGCAGGTCCGCCATGCGATGCTCGTCGACCCCGCACCCGTTGTGCAGGCCCACGCCACCCGGATCGCCGCGCTCACCAAGGAGGAGCGGTTCGAGGAGGCGGCCGAGTGGCGCGACCAGCTGGAGGCGTTCCTGCGTGGTGCGGCCCGCGCGCAACGGTCGGGCCGGATCGCCGCGCATCCACAGCTCGTGGCGGCGAAGCCGCACTCCGACGGTGGCTGGGAGGTCGTCGTCGTCCGGCACGGCCGGCTGTGCGCCACGGTGACGACACCGCGCGGCGCGGACCCGCGGGCGGCGATCGAGGCGCTCCTGGCGACGGCTGAGCATGCCCCGGTTCCCTGCCTCCCCGCCTCGAGTGCGCATCCTGAGGAGACCGATCTGGTGCTGCGCTGGCTCGAGCAGCCCGACGTCCGCCTGGTGGAGGTCGGTGCGGGCTGGGCATGCCCGGTGCGCGGGGCCGAGGCCTACCGCTCCGTCGGTGGCACGACGGCGGCCGCCGCTACGGTCCGCGGGGTGGCAGCGAACGGGGCTCCCGACATCGACTCCGCGTGGCTACGTGGCCGCTCCGCCGATCCGGTCGAGGATCTCGTCGACAGCCTCGACGACAGCGCCGTCCACGTGGCGCCGGACCACGCGGCCCCCCGCGCCACCCGGGACGAGCGAAGCCACAGCGCGGCATGATGGACTACCTCGCACCGACCGAAGGGCATGCCCATGATCACCGCCATCGTCCTGATCGACGCCGACCCCGGGCGGATCCCCGAGATCGCCGCACAGGTTGCTGAGGTCCCCGGGGTGAGCGAGGTCTACTCGGTCACCGGCGAGGTCGACCTCATCGCGATGGTGCGCGTGCGCGAGCACGAACAGCTCGCGGACGTGATCGCGGACCGGGTCAGCAAGGTCGACGGGATCATCCGGACGCAGACGTACATCGCCTTCCGGGCCTACTCCTCAGGCGATCTCGACCAGGCGTTCGCACTGGGCCTGGAGGACTGAGCCCCGCGCCTGACGCGGCACGAGCCCGGTCAGGCGCCCGCCCGCGACGCCGCGATCCACCGCTCGAGCACCGCGGCGGCCCGACCATCGTCGACGGCCACAGCCGCCGCGTCGAACCCGGCGCGCAGCCGCTCGGTGAGGCTGCCCACGCCACAGCCGGGCAGTGACCCGTCCGCGACGAGCGCCGCGGCGGCGTTCAGCAGCACCGTCTCCCGCACCGGCCCGCGCTCCCCGGCCAGGAACCTGCGCACCACCTCGACGTTCTCCGCGGACTCGCCGCCCCTCAGGTCGGCGATCGTGATCGCGTTCAGGCCCAGCTCGACGACCGCGTCCAGCACATGCTCCGTGACCTCGCCGTCGTGCACCCACCAGATCTGGGACGGACCGGCGGCCGCGAGCTCGTCCAGGCCCTCCGGACCGCGGAAGACCAGTCCCGCCGTCCCGCGCGTCGCCAGCACGCCCGCCATCAGTGCGGCCATCCGCGCGTCCGGCACCCCGATGGCGACGGCCGGGGGCTGGGCCGGGTTGGTCAGCGGTCCGAGGAAGTTGAAGGCGGTCGGCACGGCCAGCCCACGCCGCGCCGGTGCCGCGTGACGCATCGAGGGGTGGAAGACCTGAGCGAAGCAGAAGGTGATCCCGACCTCCTCCGCCAGCTCGGCCACCCGCTCCGGCGTCTGGTCCAGCCGCAGGCCAAGGGCCTCCAGCACGTCGGCGGTCCCGGTCGACGACGACGACGCCCGGTTGCCGTGCTTGACCACGCGCACGCCGGTGGCAGCGACCGTCAGGGCCGCCATCGTGGAGATGTTCACTGTGTGCTTGAGGTCACCGCCGGTGCCGACGATGTCCACGCTCCGGCCGGGGACGGAGATCCGGTGGGCGTGCGCGAGCATCTCCTCGGCAAGGCCGGTGAGCTCGTCCACCGTCTCCCCCTTGGCCCGGAGGGCCACCAGGAACCCGGCGAGTTGGACGGGGCTGGCTTCCCCCTGCATGACCTGGCTCATCGCCCAGCGCGTCTCAGCGGCGGTGAGGTCACGGCCGGCGATGAGAGTGGTCAGCAGGCGCGGCCAGGTGATGCCGTCGGCGCCCGGCGTTACGGAGCGGCTGTCTGTCGCGGTCACGCCGGGGCCCTAGGCCGGGACCCGGAGCAACCGCGCGACCGTCTCCTGCAGCGGCAGCGGGTCAAGCGGCCGCGCCGCGACGGCATCCGCCTCCGACCACGACGCCAGCCACCTGTCCTGCTGGCGCCCGATCAGCACCAGGATCGGCGGGCACTGGTATGTCTCGTCCTTGAGCTGGCGGCACAACCCCATGCCACCGGACTTGCCGGCCTCGCCGTCCAGCACCAGGAGGTCAAGGCCACCCTCCTCGACCCGCGAGACCACGGCGGCGTGCGTGGCGACCTCGACCCACTCCAGGGTCGGCAGGTCCTTGGCGGCACGAGTCCCGACGGCGGTCAGGACAGCCTCCCGGGTCTGCCGGTTGTCGCTGTACAGCAGCACGCGCAGCACCGGCGGCGCGTTGGTGCCCTCGGCCTCGTCCCACTCGTCACGCATCGGTGCCGCCTCACTCGTCGTCCGCCACGGTGCTCCCCCGCATCCTCGCACGCGCGGCCTTTCCGGTTCGCGGACTGTCCTGTGGGGAGCCCGACACGACGTCTCGGGCCCGACACGACGCCACTTAGGCCTTAGGTCCCAATTCGGCGCCGCTTCGGCCATAATGGACCCCGTGTCAGCCACCACAGCAGCCGTCGCCCGGCCGCACCTGAGCGTCAACCGCCCCAACCCGGTGGCGGTCGGCACCATCGTCTGGCTCGCGAGCGAGCTGATGTTCTTCGCCGGACTGTTCGCGATGTACTTCACCACGCGTGCCAACACCCCGGAGCTGTGGGCGCAGGAGACCCCCAAGCTGAACCTCACCTTCGCGGCGATCAACACCACGATCCTGGTGCTGAGCTCGGTGACCTGCCAGATGGGCGTGTGGGCTGCCGAGCGCTTCCAGCCCACCCGCACCGGGAGCCTGCTGCAGGTCAACCGGTGGGGCATGCACGAGTGGATGACGCTCACCTACGTGATGGGGGCGGCGTTCGTCGGCGGCCAGGTGTTCGAGTACGCCCAGCTCGTCCAGGAGGGCCTGACCATCTCCTCCAGCCCGTACGGGTCGGTGTTCTACCTGACCACCGGGTTCCACGGGCTGCACGTGATCGGCGGACTGCTCGCCTTCCTCTTCCTGCTCGGCCGGTCCTTCGCCGCTAAGCGGTTCGGGCACCACGAGGCCACGATGGCGATCGTGGTCTCCTACTACTGGCACTTCGTCGACGTCGTCTGGATCGCGCTCTTCGGTGCGATCTACCTGATCCGGTGAGCGCCCGAGGGGCGAACACCAAGAAGCTGGAGAGCGCTGCGTGAAGGCGATCGCCGACCGACGGCACCACCGGATGGCGCCGGTGGTGCTCCTTGTCATGGCCCTGCTGATCACCGGGGCCGTCTACGCCGCCCTGACCCCCACGTCGGCCGGGGCCACGGTGGCCACCCAGACGGACATCGACACCGGCGGGGCTCTCTTCCAGGCCAACTGCGCTACCTGCCACGGGACCGGCGCCAGGGGTGGCGACGTCGGGCCGTCGCTGATCGGAGTAGGCGCGGCAGCCGTGGACTTCCAGGTGAGCACCGGCCGGATGCCGATGCAGGCCAGCGGCCCGCAGGCGGCCGCAAAGCCTCCGGTGCTGGACGCCGAGCAGACCCGCCAGCTCGCCGCCTACGTCGCCTCCCTCGCACCCGGGCCGTCGATCCCCACCGCGGACCAGGTGGACCCCGCCAAGGGCGACCCGGCCACCGGGATGGCGCTGTTCCGGACCAACTGCGCGATGTGCCACGGCGCGACCGGCAAGGGCGGCGCCCTGACCGAGGGCAAGTCCGCGCCGTCCCTCGGCGACGCGACCCCGACCCAGATCTACGAGGCCATGGCGACCGGCCCGGCGTCCATGCCGGTGTTCAACGACGCCAACCTGACCCCTGAGGAGAAGCGCGACGTGATCGCCCTCCTCGATGGGCAGAAGGCGGGATCGCCGGGTGGCGCGGACCTCGGCGGGGTGGGCCCGGTGTCCGAGGGCCTGTGGGCCTGGGTGGTGGGCATGGGTCTGCTGATCGGCTGCGCAGTCTGGATCGGAGCGAAGTCCTCATGAGCACCAACGACTCCGAGGTGGTTCGCCACGCGGACGGCAACGGCGCGGTCGGCGAGCAGCTGCCCGACCGGTTCGACAACCCCGGCCTGCCCCCGCACCGGCCTCGCCTGACCGACACCGACCCGGCCGCGGCCCGACGGGCCACGCGCCAGGTGGTCGCCCTGTTCACCATCTCGATCCTCGGCACCATCGGCTTCGTCGTCGCCTACGCGCTGGTGCCGGACGGGAACACCATCGCCAGCATCCGGCTGTCCAACCTGCTGCTGGGCCTCGGCCTCTTCCTGGCGATGTTCGGCATCGGCGCTGCCGCGATCCACTGGGCCAAGACCCTGATGTCCGACCGGGAGGTGGCCGAGGACCGGCATCCCCAGCGCAGCAGCCCGCAGGACCGGGAGGCCGCAGTCGCGGTCCTGCGCGAGGGCGCCGCGGACTCCGGCATCGCGCGCCGCGGAGTGCTCAAGGGCGCCGTCGTGTCGGCACTGGTCCTGGCGCCCCTGACCATCGCCGTCCCGCTGATCGGCGAGGTGGGCGGCCACTGGCGCGTCTCGACGCTTCGCCACACGCTCTGGGAGCGCGGCAAGCGGCTCACCCGTGACCCGTCCGGGACGCCGATCAAGGCGGAGGACGTGACGGTCGGCTCGGTCTTCCATGTGATCCCCGACGGCTTGCGCGAGGGCGAGAACGCCGACCACTGGATCGAGGAGAAGGCCAAGGCCGTCGTCCTGATGGTCCGGCTGGACCACGCGGACCTCAGGGAGGCCGAGGACCGCAAGGACTGGTCGTACGAGGGGATCGTCGCCTACTCCAAGATCTGCACCCACGTCGGCTGCCCAGTGGCCCTGTACGAGCAGCAGACCCACCACTTGCTGTGCCCCTGCCACCAGTCGACGTTCGACATCGCCGACGGCGCACGAGTGATCTTCGGACCGGCCAACCGGCCCCTGCCGCAGCTGCCGATCGCGGTCGACGACGAGGGGTACCTCGTCGCGCAGAGCGACTTCACCGAACCGATCGGACCGAGCTACTGGGAGCGTCTGAAGTGAGCCGACCCAGCAAGGGGAGCGGCCCCGCCGCCACTGCCGACTACCTCGACCAGCGCACCGGGATCGGCCTGGCGGTCAAGGCGTTCGCCCGCAAGGTCTTCCCCGACCACTGGTCGTTCCTGCTCGGTGAGATCGCGCTGTACTCGTTCCTGGTGCTGCTGATCACCGGCGTCTTCCTGACCCTGTTCTTCGTCCCGAGCATGGCTCAGGTGACCTACGACGGGCCGTTCGCCCCGATGCAGGGCGTGCAGATGTCCGAGGCCTTCAGATCGACGATGGCCCTGTCCTTCGAGGTCACCGGTGGTCTGCTGATGCGGCAGATCCATCACTGGGCCGCCGTGGTGTTCATCGCCGCGATCGTCACGCACATGATGCGGGTGTTCTTCACCGGGGCGTTCCGCAAGCCGCGCGAGGTCAACTGGCTGGTCGGCTTCGTCCTGATGATCCTCGGCATCGCCGCGGGGTTCTCCGGCTACTCCCTGCCGGACGACGTCCTGTCCGGCAACGGTCTGCGGATCACCGACGGCGTGGTGAAGTCGATCCCGATCATCGGCAGCTACCTGTCGTACTTCATCTTCGGGGGCGAGTTCCCCGGCGACGCGATCATCCCCCGGCTGTTCACTGTGCACATCCTGCTTGTCCCGGGGCTGATCCTGGCGCTGATCGGGTTGCACATCTTCTTCGTGGTCCTGCACAAGCACACCCACTACGGGCTGCCCGGCCGGACCGAGCGCAACGTCGTCGGGTACCCGCTCTTCCCGGTCTACGTCGCCAAGGCCGGCGGCTTCTTCTTCATCGTCTTCGGCGTATTCGCCCTGATGGGCGCGACGATGACGATCAACCCGGTGTGGAACTACGGGCCGTACGACCCCTCGCCGGTCTCCGCGGGAGCCCAGCCGGACTGGTACATGCTCTTCCTGGAGGGTGCGCTGCGGCTGATGCCCGGCCAGGGCACGGAATGGGTGATCGGCGGGTTCACGATCCCGATGAATGTGCTGGTCCCGGCGGTGGTGCTGCCCGGCCTGCTGTTCACCGCACTGGCCGCCTACCCGTTCCTCGAGGCGTACGTGACCGGCGATCGGCGTGAGCACCACATCGCCGACCGGCCCCGGAACGCGCCGGTTCGGACCGCCATCGGCGTCGCGATCCTGACCGCCTTCGGCGTCCTGGTCCTCGCCGGCTCCAACGACATCATCGCCACGCACTTCGGGCTGTCGATCAACGCCATCACCGATGTCTGTCGGCTGCTGCTGGTCGTCACGCCCTTCCTGGCGTTCTGGGTGACCAAGCGCGTGTGCCTCGGCCTGCAGCGCAAGGATCGCGAGCTGGTCCTGCACGGGCACGAGACGGGGCGCATCGTGCGGTTCGCCTCCGGCGAGTACATCGAGGTGCACCGGCCGCTGGACGAGTACGAGCGGTGGGTGCGGGTCGCCAACGAGCCCCGCCGCCCGGTCGAGCTGCTCCCGGTCGAGGACGAGCGCGGGGTCCGTCGTCGCGGGTACCGGCGGGACGCCTTCCGGGCCCGACTGTCCCGGTTCTTCTTCGAGGACCGGGTGGAACCGGTCACCCCGGCAGAGCTGGTCGCGACGCAGTCCCACGGCGGGCACGACGCCGCGCTCGAGCTGCCGGCGGCCACCGCGGCCGCCGACGCGCACCGCAGATGACCATGCGGCACAGTGGGGAATGCCGAGTGTGACGGTGGTGTTCGCCGAGACAAGACGTCGCGCGTCCGCGACCTGACTGGAGGAATCCATGGCTGAGTACACCCTGCCCGCCCTTCCCTACGACTACGGCGCACTCGAGCCGCACATCTCCGGCCGGATCATGGAGCTGCACCACGACAAGCACCATGCGACGTACGTCGCCGGAGCCAACACGGCCCTCGAGCGCCTGGCCGAGGCCAGGGACAAGGGCGCACTCGAGACGGTCAACCTGTACGAGAAGAACCTGGCGTTCAACCTCGCGGGGCACCTCAACCACGCGGTGTTCTGGGTGAACCTCTCCCCCGACGGCGGGGATCGGCCGGTCGGCGACCTGGCCACCGCGATCGACGAGCACTTCGGGTCGTTCGACGCGTTCCAGAAGCACTTCACGGCTACTGCAGTCGGCATCCAGGGGTCCGGCTGGGCGGTCCTCGCATGGGACTCCGTCGGCCAGAAGCTGATCGTGTTCCAGCTGTATGACCACCAGGGCAACCTGCCGCTCGGCGTCGTGCCGATCGTGCTGCTGGACATGTGGGAGCACGCGTTCTACCTGGACTACGTCAACGTCAAGGGGGACTACGTCAAGGCCTGGTGGAACATCGTGAACTGGGCCGACGCCGCCGAGCGCCTCAGCCGGGCCCGGACCCAGACGTCGGGGCTGATCGTTCCCGCCTGACGGTCCGGTAGCAGTTCCCGCACGACGACGCGAAGGCCGGTCCTGGCGCCGTCGCCTGGCCCACGTTCCGTCGGGATGTGTGCGTCTGACGAGCAGATCCCGACGAATCGTGGCTGAGGCTCAGTGCGCGTGCTGGCCGCGGGAGAACTCGAAGACCCAGCCGGTCAGGGCGATCAGGCCGAGCACGACGCCGACCCCGACCAGCCACCAGCCGACCGCCAGCCCAAGGAAGGTGATCGCCGCCGTCGCGGCGCAGGCCAGCGGCCACCAGCTGCCGGGGCTGTACACGCCCTGCTCCCCCGCGCCCTGGGCGATCTCCCCGTATGGGTCGTCCTCCGGGCGCGCGTCGATCCGCCGGGCCACCAGCGACAGGTACAGACCGACCATCCCGACCAGGCCCCCGACGAGCAGCAGGGCCAACGTCCCGACCGGCTCCCCCTTGCTCCAGATGCCGTAGCCGGCCGAGACGAGCAGGAAGAAGGGCGTGAGCAGCCCGAACAGTCGTGCCTCGAGCTTCATCGCCCCGCCTCCTCGTCACGCCCGCCCCGGTCCGGGCCGTCGAGCGGCTCGGTGCGGTCCTCGAAGAGAACGGCGGAGGACTGCTCCGGCTCGACGTGGTCCATCGCCGCGACCTCGGGGTGGTGCAGGTCGAATGCCGGCCGCTCGGAGCGGATCCTCGGCAGCGACGTGAAGTTGTGCCGGGGCGGCGGGCAGGACGTCGCCCACTCCAGCGAGTTGCCGTATCCCCACGGGTCATCGACCATCACCCGCGGAGCGGTGCGCGAGGTGCGGTAGACGTTCCACACGAACGGCAGCATCGAGGCGGCCAGCAGGACGGAGCCGACGGTCGAGACCTGGTTCATCCAGGTGAAACCGTCCTCGGGCATGTAGTCCGGGATCCGGCGCACCATCCCCCGCACGCCCAGCCAGTGCTGGATGAGGAACGTGGTGTGGAACCCGAAGAACAGCATCCAGAAGTGCACCTTGCCGAGCCGGTCGTCGAGCATCCTGCCGGTGAACTTGGGCCACCAGAAATAGAAGCCGGCGAACATCGCGAACACGACGGTGCCGAACACCACGTAGTGGAAGTGCGCGACAACGAAGTACGTGTCGGTGATGTGGAAGTCCAGCGGCGGCGAGGCGAGGATGACCCCGGTCAGCCCGCCGAACAGGAAGGTCACGAGGAAGCCGATCGCCCAGAGCATCGGCGCCTCGAACGTGAGCTTGCCCCGCCACATGGTGCCGATCCAGTTGAAGAACTTCACGCCGGTCGGCACCGCGATCAGCATCGTCATGAGCGCGAAGAACGGCAGCAGGACCGACCCTGTCGCGTACATGTGGTGCGCCCACACCGTGACCGACAGCGCCGCGATGGCGATCGTGGCGTAGACGAGGCCCTTGTACCCGAACACCGGCTTGCGGCTGAACACCGGGAGGATCTCGGTGATGATGCCGAAGAACGGCAGGGCGATGATGTAGACCTCCGGATGCCCGAAGAACCAGAACAGGTGCTGCCACAGCAGCGCCCCGCCGTTCTCGGGGTTGAACACCTGCGCGCCGAGCCTGCGGTCCGCGCCCAGCGCGAACAGCGCGGACGCCAGCGGCGGGAACGCCATGAGCACCAGCAGGCTGGTCACCAGCGTGTTCCAGGTGAAGATCGGCATCCGGAACATCGTCATGCCGGGCGCACGCATGGTGATGATCGTTGTGATGAAGTTGACCGCGCCGAGGATGGTCCCGAAGCCGGCCAGCGCCAGCCCGAACACCCACAGGTCCCCGCCGAGACCGGGCGAGTACGCCGACGACGACAGGGGCGCGTAGGCGAACCAGCCGAACGAGGCCGCGCCCTGCGGGGTGAGGAAGCCACTGACGGCGATCAGCCCGCCGAAGAAGTACAGCCAGAACGACAGGGCGTTCAGCCGCGGGAACGCCACGTCCGGGGCGCCGATCTGCAGCGGCATGATGACGTTCGCGAACCCCGCGAACAGCGGGGTCGCGAACAGCAGCAGCATGATCGTGCCGTGCATGGTGAAGAGCTGGTCGTACTGCTCCGCGCTCTGCACCACCTGCATGCCCGGCTCGAAGAGCTCGGCCCGCATGAGCAGGGCGAGCACACCGGCGAACCCGAACCACGCGAACGACGTGACCAGGTACAGGTACCCGATCGTCTTGTGGTCGGTGGAGGTCACCCAGCTGATCACCGCGCGGCCCAGCGACCTGGAGGTGACCAGGCCAGGTGCCCGTTCGACCTGCGTGGCCATCAGCCCTGCCCGCCCTGGTTCAGCGCCCGGTCCAGCTCGGGACCCAGCCGACCGGTCTGGCCGGCGGCGCGCAGCTCGGCGATGTGGGCGTCGTACGCCTCGCGGGAGACGACCGCGACGTTGAACAACATGCCCGAGTGGTGCTCGCCGCAGAACTCCGCGCACTTGCCCGCGTAGACGCCCTCGCGGGTGGGCACCACCTGGAACACGTTCGTCTGGCCCGGGAAGACGTCCTTCTTGTACAGGAAGGCCGGCACCCAGAACGAGTGGATGACATCGCGTGACTCGAGCCGGAACTCCACCCGCTCGTTCACCGGAAGGTAGAGCGTCGGCAGCTGCTCGGGGTTCCCGGCCTGGCCGACGTCGGTCACGTGCACACCGGAGTCCCACACCTCGTCGTCGAGGTAGTTGAAGTCCCAGCTCCACTGCTTGCCGTAGACCTCCACGACCAGGTCCGGTTCGGCGGAGACGTCCTCGAGCGCCGTGATGTCACGCGCCGTGTAGATGTACATCACGCCGATCATCAGGATCGGCAGCACCACGTACATCACCTCGAGCGGGATGTGGTAGCGCAGCTGCACCGGCAGGGTGTCGTCGTCCCGGCGCTTGCGGTACACCGTGACGGCCCACAGGATCAGGCCCCACACGATCACCCCGACCACCAGGGCCGCGATCCACGATCCCGTCCACAGAGACGTGATCCGGCCGGTCATGTTGGTGACCTGGCCATCCTGGTAACCCGGCAGCCAGCCCCTGCTCGCGTCCTCGCTCGAGCACCCACCGAGCACGACGGCGCCGGCACCGGTCACTGCGGCGAGCCGGGCGGCTCTGGCGTGGCACCGCGGTTCCTGCACGTCCACTCAGGCCTCTCAGATGATCCGCCAGATGCCGACGACCCGCGCGGCGCCTGGGACTTTGGTCCTTGGTACGAGCAGCCTACCTCGCAGCGCCCCGAGCGTTCGAGCAGGGACGCGCCGCAGCCCGTCGCCCCGCTAGCGTGGCCGGATGGCAACCCGGAGATACCTCGACGCCGGCGGCCGCGCACCCGTGCATCCCGTCGCGAGAGAGGCCTTCCTCGCGGCGCTCGAGCAGGGCTGGGCGGACCCCAGGCGGCTGCATGCCGAGGGCCGCCGGGCCGGTCTGCTGCTGGACGGCGCGCGCGAGGCGTTGGCTGAGATGCTCGGCGCCCGGACCGAGGAGATCCACCTCACCGCCGGCCACACCGCGAGCCTGCACGCAGCCGTCGCAGCCCTGGCCCGGGCCAGACGACGGGTGGGTGGCCGAGTCGTGGTCTCAGCCGTCGAGCGGGCCGCCGTGCTGGCGGCCGCGACCCTGGCCGCCGACGAGGTCGTCACCGTGCCGGTGGACCGCGCGGGACGGTTGGACCTGCAGGCCTGGCAGGACGTCATCGGGCCCGACGTCGCGCTGGCCGCACTGCAGCACGCGAACGGGGAGGTCGGCACGCTGCAGCCGGTTGCCGCGGCGTTCGAGGCCACCGAGCGCGCGGGCGTCCCCCTGCTGGTGGACGCCGGCGCGAGCGTCGGGCACGTCGGCGTCGGGCCCCACTGGGACGTGCTCGCCGCCGACCCGTCCGACTGGGGCGGGATCGCCGGCGTCGGCGTCCTTGCGGTGCGCTCCCGGGTCCGGACCACGCCGACCGGACCGGAGGACGAGGACCCGTGGGCGCCGGGTGGGGTGAGCGTGCCGGCCGCCGTCGCCGCCGCCGCCGCGCTGCGCGCCGTGCTGGCCGACCGCGCACGGTCCGAGGCCCGGCGGGCACTTGTCGACCGGATCCGCGAGCAGGTGGCGCAGAGCGTCCGGGACGTGGCGGTCGTCGGCGACCCGGTCGACCGTCTGCCGCACGTGGTGACCTTCTCGTGCCTGTACGTCGACGGCGAGGCCCTGCTCGGCGAGCTGGACCGCCAAGGCTTCGCGGTGGGATCGGGCTCCGCGTGCACGTCCAGCAGCCTGCAGCCCAGCCACGTCCTGGCGGCGATGGGGGTGCTCACCCACGGGAACGTGCGGATCGCACTGCCCAGCACCGTGACACCCGACGACGTCGAGGCATTCTGCGCCGTCCTGCCTCAGGCCGTCGCGGAGGTGCGCCGGATGGCGGGGGCGACCGACCTGTGAGTGGTCAACGGGTACCCGGATCGACGGGCTCGACGCTGGTGGACGCCCGGGGCCTGCGCTGCCCGGCGCCGGTGATCGCCCTGGCGAGGGCAGCTCGCGAGGTAGCGCCCGGGACCGTGCTGATCGTCTGGTGGACCGACCCTGCCGCACGCCACGACATCCCCGCGTGGGCCCGCATGCGCGGGCACGAGGTACTGATGACGGAGCCGCTCGCACCCGAGGAGGGCGATGGTGGCGACGACGACGGCCGGGCCCACGCCACGGCCTACGTCACCCGGGTCCGTACCACGTCCGGTGACGCGGCAGGCTGATCAGGCGAACGAACCGCCGCACGCGCACGAGCTGCCCGCGTTGGGGTTGTCGATCATGAAGCCCTGCCGCTCGATGGTGTCGGCGAAGTCGATGGTTGCGCCGTCCAGGTAGGGCACACTCATCCGGTCGACGATCACCTCGACGCCGTCGTAGTCCCGGGTGGCGTCGCCGTCGAGCACGCGCTCGTCGAAGCACAGCTGGTAGATCAGGCCGGAACAGCCGCCCGGCTGCACCGCAACGCGCAGGCGCAGGTCGTCCCGGCCCTCCTGCTCCAGCAGGGTGCGCACCTTGGCGGCAGCGACGTCGGTCAGCTGCACACCGTGGGTGGCGGTCTGGGTCGTCTCGGTCATCGTCTCTCCATCGTCGGGGCCACAGCTCTCGTTCACGTCCTGAGGTAACACCCGGCCCGGGCCGATTCTCCCAGCGTACGTCCTCTGCAGCCTCGTCGAGAGGGTAGACCCGCTGCACCGCGACGCGGATGCGGTTCCGGCGACGTCTTCGGCCAGGCGGTCCAGCGTGGCCGGGGTGGGGTGGGGTGGGGTTCGCGTCGACCCTCACGCGGGCGACCAGGTCCGCGCCACGCGCTCGGTGCGGGCGGCCAGCATCCCGGCAGGGTCGGCCATCGCCGCTTCCACCTGGTCCGGACGTTCCACGACGGCGTACGCGCCGGCAATCCCCGCAGCGCCCCACTCGCAACGCCCCAGGTGCACCTGCCCAGCGATCACCACGACCGGCACTCCCCTCGCGAGCCCGCGGCGGGCAACGGCGGCAACGACCTTGCCGTGCATGGACTGCCAGTCGACGGCTCCCTCGCCGGTGACCAGCAGCTCCGCACCCTGCGTCGCCTGATCCAGCCCGACGACGTCGGCCACCACCTCCGCACCCGGCAGCAACCGCCCACCGAGCGCAGCGAGCGCGAACCCGAGGCCTCCCGCCGCGCCGGCACCCGGCAGCTGAGCCCACCGGTGCCCGCCCGCATCCACCCGCAGGTGCGTCCGCGGTGCCGGGACCGTCGCACCGGCGTCGCCCATCGCCGCAGCGAAGTGGCCCAGCGCACGCTCGAGCTCCTGCGCCTGCTCCGGGGTCGCGCCCTTCTGCGCCGCGAAACCGGCACTGGCACCGTGCAGGCCGAGCAGCGGGACGTCGACATCCGTCGCGACCACCAGGTCGATGCCCGCAAACAGCCGGCGCACCTCGTCCAGACGGGCCAGATCCGCGACCGTCACGGTCCCCAACCCGCCACCGCCGCCGCGCAGCACGGACGCCGTGAGCCCGAGCCCGGCGAGCATCCCGGCGCCGGCGTCGTTCGTCGCGGAGCCGCCAAGACCGACAACGAGGCGGGTCGCGCCGAGGCCGACGGCCGCGCGCAGCAGCTCACCTAGCCCGACGGACGTGGTCAGCGTCGGGTCGCGCCGCTCCAGCGGCACCAGGTGCAGCCCGACCACCTGCGCGGCCTCCAGGTAGCCGACGGGTCCCGCGGTGCCCTCCGTCAGGAGCACTGCCGCGGGAACGGGCTCCCCGAGCGGACCGCTCGCCGTGACCGGGACCAGGTCCCCGCCGACCGCCGCATGCACGATGTCGACGAAACCCGGCCCGCCGTCGGCCAGCGGGAGGAGGTCGACGTCGTCGTCCGGCGCGCCACGCCGCCACCCGGCAGCCATCGCCTCAGAGGCCTGCCGGGCGGTCAGAGTGCCCCCGAAGCAGTCCGGGGCGATCAGGACGCGCACCCACCCATCCTGCCCTGTGCTCCACCTGCCCGCGCCGAAGCCCCCCGCCCCCTCCCCGGGCCCGCCGAGGCCGGTATGGGAAGATCTGTCCGTGACCACACAGGCGACCACCGGCTTCGACGAGCCCGCGCCGTCGGCCCTGCTCCTGCTCGGCCGCGGCACGGATCTGACGTCCGAACGGGGTGTTGAGTGCCCGGGAGACCTGCCCACGCCCAGTGACCCTGACCTGGCCGAGCGGGCTCGCGTGGCCAAGGCAGCCCTCGGTGACCGGGTGTTCGTGCTGGGCCACCACTACCAGCGCGATGAGGTCATCGCGTTCGCCGACGTCACGGGCGACTCCTTCAAACTCGCGCGCGAGGCCGCGGCCCGGCCGGCGGCGGAGTTCGTCGTCTTCTGCGGCGTGCACTTCATGGCCGAGTCCGCCGACATCCTCACCACCGCTGCCCAGGCGGTCCTCCTGCCCGACCTCGCCGCCGGCTGCTCGATGGCCGACATGGCAGCGATCGACCAGGTGGAGGAGGCCTGGGCCGTGCTGGCCGACGCCGATGTGGCGGATCGGACCGTCCCGGTCACGTACATGAACTCCACCGCGGCGATCAAGGCGTTCACCGGGCGGCACGGCGGCACGGTCTGCACGTCCTCCAACGCTCAGGTCGCTCTCCGCTGGGCGTTCGACCAGGTCGGTGGCGTGGCAGGTGACGGAAAGGCGCTCTTCCTGCCCGACCAGCACCTGGGCCGGAACACCGCCGTGCTGCAGCTGGGGATCGACCTGGCCGACTGCGTCGTGTACGACCCGCGCAAGCCGGGCGGCGGACTCACGCAGGCCCAGCTCGCCGGCGCCCGGATGATCCTGTGGAAGGGCCACTGCTCGGTGCACGGCCGGTTCTCGGCCCGCAACGTCGCCGAGATCCGCGAGAAGGTCCCCGGGGTGACCGTGCTGGTCCACCCCGAGTGCACCCACGAGGTGGTCACGGCCGCCGACCTGGTCGGCTCGACCGAGTACATCGTCCGGGCCCTCGACGCCGCTCCCGCCGGATCGGCCTGGGCGATCGGCACCGAGCTCAACCTGGTCCGCCGGGTCGCCGCCGCGCACCCGGACAAGCAGGTCCACTACCTGGACTCCACCGTGTGCTTCTGCTCCACCATGAACCGGATCGACCTGCCGCACCTGGTCTGGACCCTGGAGTCCCTCGTCGGCGGGCGGGTGCCCAACCGGATCGTGGTCGACCGGGACGACGCACACTGGGCCCGCGTGGCCCTCGACCAGATGCTGGCGCTGCCGGGAGTGTGATCCGTGTCGAGGTGGCTCGTGCGGTCCGCCGCGGGATCCAGTACGACCCCGCTCCCCCGGTCTGGCCCCCTCCTGCCCTGAGATCGACCTCGGCACGCGAGATCGACGTGTGCACAGCACGATCTCGCGTGCCGAGGTCGATCTCGAACGGCTGCGCCCGGAGACCACCCGCCGGTACCTTCCCCAGGTGAGCGCGACGACGAGCCCGACGATCAGCGGTGGCGGGCGCCTGACCGGTGCCGACGGCCTCCGTGCGTTCGCCGCGCTGTGGGTGGTGTTCTCCCACCTGTTCCAGCGGCTCGACCTGCCCGCTCAGGACCCCTGGCTCCAGGACGTCCAGGTGATGATGATGAAGGGGGCGTACGGGGTCAGCATCTTCTTCGTCCTCTCGGGGATGCTGCTGAGCTACCCCTTCTGGACGGCCTACCTCACCGGTGCCGCCTACCCACACCTCGGCCACTACGTACGACGACGGGTCGCGCGGATCGTGCCGGGCTTCTACGCCAGCCTGATCGTCAGCTTCGTGGTCGGCCTGGCGCTCTTCCCGGACGCGCCGTACCAGGTCCGACGCCTGATCGCCGGCCTCACCTTCACGTCGGGCTTCCACTACGTGACGTTCTTCCCCGTCGAGAGCAACGGGCCGTTGTGGTCCATCGGCCTGGAGGTGGTCAGCTACGTCCTGATGCCGCTGGCGATGTGGGGGCTGTTCGCGATCCGCACCCGCAACCGCCCGATCGGCCTGGGCTACTGGCTGCTGACCTTCGGCGTGGTCGTCGCGCTCAACCAGTGGGTCATCACCACGTTCACCACCGACGCCGTCGGGAAGGGCTGGCAGTACGGGCTGGTCGGCGGGGCCAAGCAGTGGATGCCCGCATACAACCCGGTGGGCTTCTTCGGGCACTTCGCCGTCGGGGTGATGGCGGCTGCGCTGGTCGCGATGTGGCGGGTGCACCACGGGAGCGCCCGCCGGTGGTGGTTCGACGCCCTCGCCGCCGTCGGCCTGGTGAGCGCCGGCGCCCTGGGGTGGGCCGCCCGCCTCCCGCCCGAGCCCGACAACACCACGAACTTCCAGGGTCAGCCGTACCTGTTCCCCGTGTTCGCGGTGCTGGTCGCGGTGGTGCTGGTCGGCCTCGCGCACTCGACCGTCCTCGGACGGCTCGTCGACAACCGGTTCGCGCGGTACACGGCCAAGGTGTCGTTCGGCATCTACATCTGGCACTACCTCGTGCTGCACCTGATCTCGCGCCTGACCGACGGCGAGTTCGAGTACTACGGGATCACCGACCCGTGGCGGCACCTGCTGCTCTCCCTCACCGTCCTGGTCCTGGCCTACGTGGTGGCGAGCGCCTCGTGGTTCTGGCTCGAGCGCCCGGTGCTGGCGTCCCGGTGGGCCAACCGGACGACGACGCCGCGCGGCAAGCCCCGGGCCACCGCGCCCGAGGCGCCGTCCGCCGTCAGCGCAGCCGACTGAGCAGCAGCGCCTCGGCCAGCACCGCCTTCTCGAGCTCTCCGAGGTGCGCCGACTCGTTCGCGCTGTGCGCCCGCGAGTCGGGGTCCTCCACGCCGGTGACCAGCACGGTCGCGTCCGGGAAGACCTCGAGCAGGTCGGCCACCAACGGGATCGGACCACCGAGCCCGACGTCGACCGGCGGGGTGCCCCACGCGTCGCCGTAGGCGTGACGGGCGATCTCGGCCGCAGACGAGTCCGCGGCACCGGCCCAGGGCCGTCCCCGGTCGCCGTCCAGCACCGTGACGCGTGCGCCGAACGGTGCGTGTGCCAGCAGGTGGTCGCGCAGGGCCTCGGCCGCCTGGTCCGGGTCCTGCCCGGGGGCGATCCGCAGCGACAGCTTCGCGCGGGCGGATGGGGCGATGGTGTTGGACGCGTGCGCAACGCTCGTGGCGTCGAACCCGATCACGGACAGGGCCGGCTTGGTCCACAGCCGGCCGGTGATGCTTCCCGACCCCGCGAGCCGCACACCCGGGAGCAGGGAGGCGTCGGTGCGAAGGTCGGCCTCGTCGTAGTCCACAGTGGGGTCCGGGGCGCTGTACAGTCCCGCGACGGCAACGCTGCCCTCGTCGTCGTGCAGGGTCGCGATCAGCCGGGCGAGCAGCGTGGCAGCGTCCAGGATCGGACCGCCGTACATCCCGGAGTGGATGGCGTGCTCGAGCACCGCCACCTCGACCTCGCAGTCCACCAGCCCGCGCAGGCTCGTGGTGAAGGCCGGCACGCCGACCTTCCAGTTCACCGAGTCCGCCAGCACGACGACGTCCGCGGCCAGCAGGTCCCGGTAGGTGCGCAGGAAGTCGACGAACGTCGGCGAGCCGACCTCCTCCTCACCCTCGACGAAGACCGTCACGCCGACGGGCACGTCGCCGCCGAGCGCGCGCAGGGCACCCAGGTGGGCCACGATCCCGGCCTTGTCGTCGGCAACGCCTCGGCCGTACAGGCGGCCGTCCCGCTCCACCGGCTCGAACGGCGAAGTGTCCCAGTCCGCGTCGGCGCCGGGCGGCTGGACGTCGTGGTGGGCGTACAGCAGGACCGTCGGCGCGCCCGCCGGGGCAGGTCGGCGCCCGACGACGGCGGGCCGGCTCACCAGTCCGTCGGCGCGGGTGGTCGTGAGCACCTGGACCTCCGGAAGGCCGGCATCCCGCAGCATCCCGGCGACCACCTCGGCGGACCGCTGCACCTGTGCCGCGTCGAACGCCGGGCTGGACACACCGGGTATCCGGACCAGGCTCTCCAGGTCGGCACGCAGGCCAGGGAAGAGGACGCGTACTCGGCTGCGGAGCGCGGAGACGTCGGCGGGATCGGGCAGGTGCGAGGTGAGCGTGGTCACGACATCCAACGCTACCCGTGGGCTCGACTACCCTTGGGTCGTGCCTCCCCGCCAGCGACCCTCGACCAGCCCTGCCCCGACGTCGGACTCCTCGTCCTCCGGCAGTCCCGCCGGAAAGGGCCGCCCCACGCCCAAGCGTCGCCAGGTCGAGGCAGCCCGGAAGCGGCCGCTGGTGACCAACCGCAAGGAAGGCATCCGTGCGCAGCGGGCCGCCGACAAGGCCACCCGCGACCGTGAGTACCAGGCCATGCTCTCCGGCGACGAGCGCCACCTGCCGGCTCGGGACAAGGGGCCGGTCCGCCGGTGGATCCGCGACTACGTCGACGCCCGGCGCAGCCCGGGCGAGTACCTGCTGCCGATCTCGGTCATCCTGATGCTCGCGACGTTCCTGGTCACCGGCTTCCCGATCCTCTGGCCCGCCGTGGTTTCCCTGATCTACGTCGTGATCCTGCTCACGATGGTGGACATCGTCCTGCTGGCCCGACGGCTGAAGAAGCTCCTGACGGCCAAGTTCGGTGCGCAGAAGGTCGTCCGTGGCACGGTGATGTACGGCGTCATGCGGGCGTTCCAGATGCGCCGGATGCGCCTGCCGAAGCCTCAGGTGCAGCGGGGCCAGTACCCGCGCTGAGTCGTCCCGGCCGCGGCCGTAGGCTCGGACGCATGGTCGATCATCGATTCCTCGGCACCAGCGGTCTGCAGATCTCCGAGATCGCCTACGGCAACTGGATCACGCACGGCTCCCAGGTGGAGAACGACGCCGCGCGGGCCTGCGTGCACGCGGCGCTCGACGCGGGCATCACCACGTTCGACACCGCAGACGTCTATGCGAACACGGTGGCGGAGTCGGTCCTCGGTGACGCGCTGAAGGGTCAGCCGCGGGAGTCGCTGGAGATCTTCACCAAGGTGTACTGGCCCACCGGCCCCAAGGGCCCGAACGACGCCGGGCTCTCGCGCAAGCACATGATGGCCTCGATCGACGGCTCTCTGCGCCGCCTCGGCACGGACTACGTCGACCTGTACCAGGCGCACCGGTACGACCACTCCACCCCGCTCGAGGAGACGATGCAGGCGTTCGCCGACATCGTCCGCCACGGCAAGGCCCTGTACATCGGGGTGAGCGAGTGGACCGCCGACCAGATCCGCGCCGGCCACGCCCTGGCCCGCGAGCTCGGTGTCCAGCTGATCTCCAACCAGCCGCAGTACTCCATGCTGTGGCGCGTCATCGAGGCCGAGGTGATCCCCACGTCACGCGAGCTCGGCATGTCGCAGGTGGTGTTCTCCCCGATCGGTCAGGGCGTGCTCACCGGCAAGTACCGACCCGGTGAGCAGCCACCTGCCGGCTCGCGTGCGACGGACGAGAAGGGTGGCGGTGCGGTCTTCATCAAGCGCTTCCTCGACCGACCGGGGCTGCTGGAGCGGGTTGCCGACCTCAAGCCGATCGCCGCTGAGCTGGGCCTGACGATGGCCCAGCTCGCGGTGGCGTGGGTGCTGCAGAACCACGACGTCGCAGCGGCCATCATCGGGGCCTCACGGCCCGAGCAGGTCGCGGAGAACGTCGCAGCGGCAGGCGTGACCATCCCCGCCGAGGTGCTCGGGAGGATCGACGACGTCCTCGGCGACGTGGTCGAGCGCGACCCTGCCCGCACCGCGGAGAGCTCCCCGCGTCGACGACCCGCCTGACGCGACCCTCAGTCCTTCCGCAGCGGGATCGCGGGTGCGACCGCCTGACCGTTGTGGGTCAACCGCGCCGCCACGACACCCTGCTCGGCCAGCTGCCGCCAGCTCTCACCCAGCCAGGACTCGGCGTCGAACCGGTTGCTGAAGGTGGGGCTCGGCGGGCGATCGAGCATCTGGTCCACCCCGTCGAGGGGCTCCCAGGCCCAGATCGACCCGGTGGTCATCCGGCCTGCCCTCCGGCCAGCGCCCGGTTCACCCGCGACGCCCAGAACGGTCCCTCGTAGATGAACCCGGTATAGCCCTGCACCAGGTTCGCGCCGGCGTCGAGGTACGCACGGGCGTCCTCGCCGGTGGTGATCCCGCCACAACCGATGAGCGTCGGCCCGTCGCCCAGCCGCTGTCGCAACCGCGTGACCACGGCCAGGCCGCGAGGCAGCAGGGGCGGCCCGGACAGCCCACCCTCGCCGAGGTCGTGGTCGACGGTCGTGTTCACCGCGACGACGCCGGCCAACCCCAGGTCGACCGCAAGGTCCGCCACGCCGTCGATCTCGTCGTCGGACAGGTCCGGGGCGATCTTGACCAGCAGCGGGACACCACCCGGCTCCGTCACCTCGTCAGCGGCAGTTCGAACGGCCTCCAGGATGGGGCGGAGGAGCTCCACCGCCTGCAGGTCGCGCAGACCCGGGGTGTTCGGTGATGACACGTTCACCACCAGGAAGTCGGCGAACGGCGCGAGCAACCGCGCGCTCGTCGCGTAGTCCTCGGCCGCGTCGTCGACCGGCGTCGCCCGGCTCTTGCCGATGTTCACGCCGACCACCACGCGCCCCTTCGCCGAAGCACGCAGCCGGCGCAGGCGCTCGGCGGCCGCGGCGGCGCCGTCGTTGTTGAAGCCCATCCGGTTGCGGATCGCGCGCTGGTCCAGCACCCGCCACAGCCGGGGTCGCTCGTTCCCGGGCTGTGCGAGGGCCGTGATCGTGCCGATCTCTACCCAGCCGAAGCCCAGCATGGTCAACCCGGGAACGCACGTGCCGTTCTTGTCGAAACCGGCCGCGACGCCGAACACCGCGGGGATGTCCCGGCCGAGCGCCTGCACCGGTGTGTGGCGCCGGGTGAAGAACCGCCGCAGCAGGGCGCCGAGCAACGGCGTCATGCCCGCCCAGCGGATCCCGACGAACGCGATGTGGTGGGCCCGCTCGGGGTCCATCCGACGGAAGACTTGGTTGAAGAGCAGCCGGTACACGCCCGCAATCTACCGGTCCGGGACCCCCTCGCGGGGCCGTGTCCGGGCCAACCACCACAGCCCGACGACCGACAGCACCAGCGGGATGTAGCCGTACCCCTGACCGAAGCCGGACCAGACCGTCGCATCGGCGAACAGTTGCGGCGCCGTGAGCGAGAGGGCCCCCACCGAGAGCACCCCCACCAGCTCCGTCCCGATCGCCGCCCAGGCCACCGGCCGCCAGCGCACCCCGCCCCGGGCGAGCGCGAGGGTGGCAACCAGGTACACGACGGCGGCCACTCCCGAGAGCAGGTAGGCCGTTGGTGCCTGGTCGAGGTCGCGGATGATCTGCACGCCCGAGCGGGCCGTCGCGGCAAGGGCCAGCACCCCGTACACCGCGACGATCAGGCGGCCCGGGCCGTGCGCGGTGTCGCCAGGCACGGCGCTCATCCGGCGAACACCTGGAGCAGCCGGTACTGCAGGAAGCCACTGGTCAGAGCAGCAACGACGAGCACCACCGAGCTCCAGCGGGTCCGCTCGGCGAAGGCCCAGGCTGCCGCGAACGGCAGCACGACCAGCGCGGTCACCAGGTAGCCCCAGAAGGTCACGACGTCGGCGGGCGGTGAGCCGTTCGCGGTCAGGACCGCGGCCACCACCACCTCGACGACGATCAGCGCCTCGACCACGGCGCCCGCGAGCAGCTGCCGCAGGATCACCGGCCGGTCACGAACCGCCCGCCAGCCCGCCCAGGCCGCAAGGGCGAGCGAGAGGCCGACGACGGCGAGGGCGAGGGGCGTCCACACGGCCCCGAGGATACGGCCCGGCTAGCATCGAACGGTGACCACCCCCACCCTGTCCGCGACACCTCCCTCCCGACTGGCCGTCGACGTCCTCGCCGTCCCGGTCGCCGCCACGCCTTCGGGACCGGTGGTGATCGGTGAGCAGGTGCTGCCGGACGGGCTGCGCGGCCGATTGGTCGACCAAGCCCGCGCGCTGGGTATCACCGGCGAGGTCGACGAGGTCCGACGCGTGCCGACCGACGGCGAGCTGGCCGCGCCGGTCCTCGCGCTGATCGGCATCGGTACGACGAGCCAGCCGGACGCCGAGGCCCTCCGCCGGGCTGCCGGTGCGGCCACCCGGGCGCTGACCGGGGTCAGCTCGATCGGACTGGCCTTCCCCGCCGACGACGCCGCTGCTCTCGCCGCAGTCGTCGAGGGCGCCCTGCTGGGCGCCTACGCCTTCACGCGCTACCGCGAGCCCGATGCGGCAGCCCGGCCCGCCGAACGCGTCGTGATCCTCACGCCGAGGGCGCGCGACCGGGCGGCCGCGCGGGCCGTCGAGCGCGCCGTCGTGCTCGCACGCGCGGTGAACGGGGTACGCGACCTGGTCAACACCGCCCCCGTCGACCTGTACCCGGAGGCCTTCGCCGAGATCGCGCGCACCGCCGCACGCGGCACCAAGGTCAAGGTCACCGTGCTGGACGAGAAGGCGCTCGCTGCGGGCGGGTACGGCGGCCTCGTCGCGGTCGGGCACGGCTCGGTCCGCCCGCCGCGCCTGGTGCGGCTGAGCTGGGCCCCCGCGCGGGCCAAGCGCTCCGTTGCGATCGTCGGCAAGGGGATCACCTTCGACTCCGGCGGGCTGTCGATCAAGCCGGCCAAGGGCATGGTGACGATGAAGCTGGACATGGCAGGAGCGGCGGCCGTGCTGCACACCGTGCTGGCCGCGGCGGCGCTCGAGCTGCCGGTCAAGGTCACCGGGTGGCTGTGCCTCGCGGAGAACATGCCGTCCGGGAGCGCGCAGCGGCCCTCGGACGTGATCACCCAACGGGGCGGGAAGACGGTCGAGGTGCTCAACACCGACGCCGAAGGGCGCCTGGTCCTTGCCGACGGCCTCGCCGCGGCCGTCGAGGAGAAGCCCGACGCCGTCGTGGACATCGCGACCCTGACCGGGGCTCAGATGGTCGCGCTCGGTTCGCGGGTGTCGGCTGTGATGGGCACGGACACCCTGCGCGGACAGGTCGTGGCCGCCGCGACCGCCGCGGGTGAGCAGTTCTGGCCGATGCCGCTGCCGGCCGAGCTGCGATCGAGCCTGAAGTCAACGGTCGCCGACCTGGCCAACATCGGTGATCGCAACGGCGGGATGCTGGTGGCCGGCCTGTTCCTGCAGGAGTTCGTCGGCGACACCCCCTGGGCTCACCTGGACATCGCCGGACCCGCCTTCAACGAGGGCCAGGCGTGGGGCTACACCCCGACCGGCGGGACCGGCGTCGGTGTCCGGACGCTCCTGAGGCTGCTCGAAATCTGATCCCGTTTGCCCCTTTTCACGGCGCGTACCGGGAGAGATGCTGGTCCCCCAGGGCGGACGTGGCACCGCCGGAGCACGAGAGCATCGGGACCAGATGGCTCGTCGGGGAGTTGGCGTGGGTGCGCGCGGAGGCGCGCAGGGTCTCCCGGGTCGTTCCTCGTGGCGGGGCAGCCACACCGGGCAGCGCCGCCACGGGGCCGACGTCCGTCGCTACGCGTCCGCTGCGGCTGGTGCGGTCGCCGTCCTGCTCTCCCTCGCCCTGACCGGTGCCGACCCGATCGCGTGGGCCGGCCCGACGGCGTCCGGCCCGATGGCGTCCGGCCCGACGGGCGACGCCCTCACCGCGGCCCGGACACCTCGATCGCCGGCGCAGGCGGCTGCCGTGGACACCGCGCGTCGTGCCCAGCACGCGGCGGCGTACTTCACGGCCCGTCGAGCCGACGCCGAGGCGGTCGCAGCGGCCGCGCGCGACGCCGTCGCGACGTCTCTGGCCCTCGACCCGACCACCGTCCCGGCGGACCTCCGGAGCCGGGCGGACGCGACGACCGCCGCGCTCGACGCCCTGACCACGACCGCGGCGCCCGGGACGCATACCGGTGACCTGCCCGCGGCCACGATCGCGGTCGAGATCGAGACGGCGGCGGCCGACCTGTTCCGACTCGCCGAGCAGGTGCGGGTGGCCGCCGCGGGCCCGGCACCGACGGACACCGGTCAGGACCTGCGTGTGACGAGCGCCTTCCGGACGCTCGCGGAGCAGACGGCCGTGAAGGCTGCGCGCGGTCGACCTGGCGGGGATGGGGGCGCTCGGCGACTTCACGACGCCGGCCTATCTCTGGATGACCGAGCACGCAGCCGTGTTCGGCTGGCACCACCCGCGGGCCATGGAACCCGGCGGTCGGGGGCCACTCGAGCCGTGGCACTGGGAGTTCGGCGGCCAGGCCCCTGCCTCTGCGTCGTGATCGGGGGCAAGGAGAGGTCGCACGAGAAGGCGCCGAACGAGAGCGGGCCGGTCGATCAGCTCTCGCGATGCTGCGCGTTCCACTCCCGCATCCGCCGCGGGTATCCGGTCAGCTGGACGTCGTACACCGGGATGGCGAGCGAACGCGCGATCTCCCGCGCCGCTCGCTCGTCCGGGACCCTGCGCCTGGTCCACTCCCCGGTGAGCGCGACCAGCACGACAGTGGTGGGCGTCACCCGTGTCGGCGGCTCGATGTACGCCTCGACACCCGCCTGGCCCTTCACGAACTGCCCGAGGTGCTCCAGGGTCGCGCGCCGAGCGTCCCGGGTACCCTCACCGGACTGCTTCGAACGGCGTCTGCGGAACAAGGCCATGCGCGCAAGCGTAGGCGCACCACCAGACATAGGATGATTGCGGGGCGAGGCCGGCACGGGTGCGCCGGCCCTGCGCTCCCTCTGTTCGCGCAGTGATGACAAGATGATCGGAGCACCCGCACCACCGACGAGGAGAGTGACGTGGCAGACAGCCCCACCGTCTACGACATCGTGGTCCTGGGTGGCGGGAGCGGCGGGTACGCCACTGCCCTCCGTGCCGCAGAACTCGGCCTGACCGTCGCACTGATCGAGGCCGACAAGGTGGGTGGCACCTGCCTGCACTACGGCTGCATCCCGACCAAGGCGCTGCTCCACGCTGCCGAGGTCGCGGACTCAGCACGCGAGTCCGAGCAGTTCGGTGTCAAAGCCACGCTCGAGGGCATCGATGTACCCCAGGTCAACGCCTACCGCGACGTTGTCGTCGCCCGGCTCTACAAGGGCTTGCAGGGGCTGGTGAAGTCCCGCGACATCACCCTCGTCACCGGCACGGGTCGCCTGACATCGCCGACCACCGTCGATGTCGACGGCACGACCTACACCGCGGCGAAGGCCGTCATCCTCGCCACCGGCTCCTATGCCCGCAGCCTTCCTGGCCTCGAGATCGGCGGCCGGGTGATCACCTCCTACGAGGCTCTCGACCTCGACTTCGTACCGGCCAAGGTGATCGTGCTCGGCGGCGGTGTCATCGGCGTGGAGTTCGCATCGGTGTGGAAGTCCTTCGGCGCCGACGTCACCATCGTCGAGGCGCTCCCCCGCCTCGTACCCAACGAGGACGAGGCGTGCTCGAAGGCGCTCGACCGGGCGTTCCGCAAACGCGGGATCACGGCCAAGGTCGGGGTGCGCTTCGCCGGCGTCACCCAGTCCGACACCGGTGTTGTCGTCTCCCTCGAGGACGGCACCACCCTCGAGGCCGACCTGCTGCTCGTCGCCGTCGGTCGTGGCCCCAACGCCACGGGCATGGGCTTCGAGGAGGTCGGCGTGGCGATGGATCGCGGCTTCGTCCTCACCGACGAGCGGCTGCGCACCACCATCCCCGGCGTCTTCGCCGTCGGCGACATCGTCCCCGGCCTGCAGCTCGCGCACCGCGGCTTCGCCCAGGGGATCTTCGTCGCCGAGGAGATTGCCGGCCTCGCCCCCCACGTGATCGACGAGATGGGCATCCCGCGCGTCACCTACTGCGAGCCCGAGGTCGCCTCGGTCGGGCTCACCCAGGCGCAGGCCGTCGAGAAGTACGGCGACGGCAACGTCGAGACGTATGAGTACAACCTCGGCGGCAACGGCAAGAGCCAGATCCTCGGCACCGCAGGCTTCGTCAAGCTCGTCCGTGAGAAGGACGGACCCGTCGTCGGGGTGCACATGGTCGGCTCCCGCGTCGGCGAGCTCATCGGCGAGGGCCAGCTCGTCGTCAACTGGGAGGCCTACCCCGAGGACGTCGCGTCGCTCGTGCACGCCCACCCGACCCAGAACGAAGCCTTCGGCGAGGCGTTCCTCGCCCTCGCCGGCAAGCCGCTCCACGCGCACTCCTGACCTCGGGATCGAGGCCGACCTGCCACCTCATGCTCCAACCGGGCAGCCAACGGGCGCATCCGGGACGAGGATGACCCAGAACAGCACGACGACGCCAGCACGCCGGCGCCGCGCACGACACTGACGAGCACCACGAACCGAAGGAGTCACGCAGGCCATGTCGGTCTCCGTCACGATGCCCCAGCTCGGCGAGAGCGTCACCGAGGGCACGGTCACCCGGTGGCTCAAGCAGGTCGGCGACACGGTGGTGGCCGACGAGCCGCTGCTCGAGGTCTCGA
>JBBRCL010000026.1:0-35666 GCA_038204895.1 Actinomycetales bacterium
TACAAACTTGCCATACATTAGGTCATACACTTTTTCGGGGCCAAACGCTCGCCGACACGCCGAGAAACCGCAGGTCAGACCAGGTGCCCGGCCAAACGCCCGGTCACCAACATCCAACTAGCCGGGAAACTCCCGCTAGACGTTGACGCTACGTCAACCGCAACCCTTCACCGGGCTGACGCGTTACAGCTCGATGTGGGCGACCATCGAACCGGTCGGCTCCATTGAGCCGCCGACCGGTTCGATGGTGACCGCCAGCTCGGTCACCGCCGAGAGGTCTCCCTCGACGATCGCCATGACCTCGCCGTCGTGCGGCATGAACGTGGGACCTGGTGCGGCCGATCCGTCCGCGTGCATCATCCAGACCTGGTACACGCTGCCGTCGCCGGCGGGCATCGGGACCCGTTCGCCCATCAGGACAGCCGCCGACATCTGCGCGCTCATCACCACATGGCTGGACCCGAGCTCGAGCGGGTGGCTCACGGCGTCGGGCGCGGAGACGATCTGCATCGCCTGGCTCTCCATCGCCTGGGTCAGTTCGGTCGCCTGGTGGTCGCTGTACCACGCGCTGCCACCGCCCACGCCGACGATGACGACGGCCGCGGCCGCGGCAGCTGTGACCAGCCAGCGTCGCGGGGCCCGACGGCGCGCGGTGGCCCGCTCGCCCGAGCCGGCCCGGTACGGCGTCGTGCCCGGAAGGACCTGTGGGGTGCGCGCGACCTGTGCCATGACGGCGCCCCGCAGGGCAGCGGGCGGAGTCGTGGCGGTGGCCGACGCGAGGCGAGCGGCCGTCGCGTGGAGGGTGGCCACCTCGGCCCGGCATTCCTGGCACTGCCGGAGGTGATCCTCGAACGCCACGAGCTCGGCGGCGTCCAGCGCGTCGAGGACGTACGCCCCGGTCAGGGCATGAAGGTTGGACGCCGTCATGTCGATTCCACCCCCATCGCATCCCTGAGCCGGATCAGCCCGTCGCGGATCCGGGTCTTCGCGGTGCCCAGCGGGATCTCCAGAGCGCTGCTGACCTCGGTGTGCGTGTACCCGCGGTAGAAGGCCAGCTCGATCGCCTCCCGCTGGACCGTGGTGAGCGAGCCCATGGCCCGCCGGACGACCGCGGCATCCCAGTCCCGCTCGAGATGCGCGACCACGACGTCGTGGTCGGGCTCGGCGACGGCTGCCGCGCGGGCCAGCCGGGCGGTGTGCGAGCCCTCGCGGCGGACCCGGTCGACACTCCGGTGGTGGGCCATCGTCAGGACCCAGGTCATCGCGCTCCCTCGGGAGCGGTCGAACCGCGGTGCCAGTCGCCAGACGTCTACGAGAACCTCCTGGCTGGCGTCCTGGGCGAGCCCAGGATCCCGAAGGATCCGCAGTGCCAGGCCGTACACGGGTCCGGCGATCATCGGGTAGAGGCGCTCGAACGCCTCCGAGCTTCCCCGTGCGACCTCGCCGAGCAGGATCTCGGGGCTGGGGGTGCGGTCGGGGGGGGGGGGGGGGGGGGGGGGGGGCCCCCCCCCCCCCCCCCCCCCACGACCAGCGTCCTCGCTCACAGAGCACGTCCTCGATCTCTCGGTGGCAGTCCGGCCGATCGTTCATTCGCCGGGTCGGGCCGCCCTGCCAGGCTAGCCGCGCCGTCGGCCATCAGCCCTCGTCGGTCATGGGCTCGTCGGTCATGGGCTCGTCGGTCATGGTGTCGTCGGTCATGGTGTCGTCGGACATGGTGGCTGTTGGTGTCGGGCTGCTCCCGGCCGGGTCGTTGCAGCCAGCCAGCAGGCCGACGGACAGGACGGCGGTGAGCGGGACGGCGATCAGGCGTGCACGTCGCATGACGGGCTCCTCACAGGTTGTTCGGGTGTCGGGTTCCTTCACCCGGTGTTCGGAGTGCGGACCCAGCAGGATTGGGTCCGGATCACCCGAACGTGAACGCGTAGACGCTCAGCCCGGCGGACAGCTCCAGCTTGAGCACGTCGTCGCGGGCCGCGCCGTTGTACAGGGTGTAGAGCGTCGGGGGACCGGTGACCTGTACCACCTTGCGGTAGCCGGGATCGCCGGCCGAGGTCACCGTCACGGTGCCTTCGCCGCCGAGCACCAGGTGCACCTGCGCCGCGTAGAAGTGGTAGCTCAGCCGGGCGTCTGCCCGGCTCCTGGCGTACTCGCCCTGGATGTCCCAGGTGCCACCGAGGGAGAACGCGTCGCGCGGCGGGTCGGCGGACAGGTCGTACACGCCCCGGCCGCTGGAGACCGTCCCGTTGTCGACCATCCCCATCCGGTCGAGGCCGAGGTAGGTCTCGGGTGAGCGGCCGCTGGTGAGGGCGGGGTCCGCGAAGCGCTCTGGAGCGCCCCCGACACCGAGCAGCTGGCGGATCAGCGACTCGGTCTCGGCGTAGGCGCCCTCGCCGTAGTGCACCTGGCGGACGACGCCCTCGGCGTCGATCAGGTAGTGGGCGGGCCAGAATCGCTGGTCGTAGGCCTGCCAGGTCGCGAAGTCGTTGTCGAGTGCGATCGGGTACTGCACGCCGAGCCGCGCGGCGTTGTCGGCGACGTTGCCCTCGACCCGCTCGAAGGCGAACTCGGGGGAGTGCACCCCGATCACGACGAGACCGTCATCGGCGTACGTGTCGGCCCAGCCGGTCAGGTACGGCAGGGTGCGCTGGCAGTTGATGCAGGAGTACGTCCAGAAGTCGAGCAGGACCACCTTGCCCCGCAGCCCGGCAAGGGTGAGCGGGTCGGAGCCCAACCAACCGGTGATCCCGGTGAGCTCGGGGGCCGGGCCGCAGTCGGCCAGCACCGACGGGTCCTGCGCGCACTCGTCGAACGTCAGCGACCCGCCGGACGTGGCAGGCCCGCCGGGGTCGCCGGAGCCCTGCCCGGCGAGGCTGTCGGGGCCGTGGCCGGCCAGTCGGTCGATCTGGGCCTGCACGCCAGCGTCCTGCTCGATCCGGTTCGAGACAGCGTTCAGCCACTGCGGGGTGAGCCGCTGCAGGGGCTCGACGGCGTTGGTGGCGATGGCGAGGGCGGTGGCGATCATCACCGCTCCGGCGATCCCGCGCATCAACCGGGTGCGCTCCCGGACCAACCGGATGCGCGCGAGGATCCGGTCGCCGGCGATGGCGAAGCCGAGCAGGGGAAGGGCGACACCCAGGCAGTACGCCGCGGTCAGGACCACCAGCTCCGGTCCGATCCGGGCGGTGGCGGCGAGCACGGTGATCGACGCGAGGATCGGCCCGGCACAGGGCACGAAGACCAACCCCAGACCGAGCCCGAGTACGAACCCGTTGCCATCCCGGTTCAGCCGGGGCATCCGTGCCCGGACGAACGGTGCCTCGATGACGTGCCCGAAGCGTGGCCACGCCAGCCCGAGACCGACGACGACGAGGACCGCGATCCCGGCCCAGCGCAGCAGGTCCTGCGGCAGGTTCAGCAGGCTGAGCAGCGCCCCGCCCAGCAGGGTGAACGTGCCGAACGACAGCACCAGGCCGCCGATCACGACGAACGGCCGCCAGCGGGACGGCTGCCGAGCGACGGAGGTCGTCAGGACCACCGGCAGCACGGGCAGCACGCAGGGCGAGATCGCGGTCACCAGCCCGGACACGAAGCCGACGATGAGCAGAGTCGTCATGACCTATCTTCGCTCAGCCCGGCCCGGCGGATCGGTCCGGTCCCCGGTGGGTTCCGTGGGTTCCGGCGGGCCACCGGTGCTCCCATCAGGGCCAATCCCGGGACTGTCGCTAGACTGGGACCCACAGGCGTCGACCCGGCCATCACCGGCGAGCCTCCGGAGGAACCGGGATCCGTGATGAGCGCACCGTCCAGCGCACGGCACGGGTCCCTCAGTAAACCCGGACGGGTGGGCCCGTCACAGCCCTGACGAGCGGTCGTCGTCCGGGCTTGCCCGGTGCGCCGGCAAGCGAGGTGGTACCGCGGTGACCTGTTGCCCCCGCAACGGGACGTCGTCCTCGCACGATCGACGCCGTGACGAACCAGGAGTCCCCCCGATGTCCTACCCCATGCACCGCGCTGACGACGACGCCGTCCCGGCCTCTCCCGACCTGCCCGCGCTGGAGAACGACGTCCTGGCGTACTGGGCGGCCGACGGCACGTTCCAGGCGTCGATCGACGCCCGGGCGGCCGGGGCTGACGGCAGCAACGAGTTCGTCTTCTACGACGGCCCACCCTTCGCCAACGGCCTGCCGCACTACGGCCACCTGCTCACCGGGTACGCCAAGGACGTCGTCCCGCGGTACCAGACCATGCGCGGCCGGCGGGTGGAGCGCCGCTTCGGCTGGGACACCCACGGGCTGCCCGCCGAGCTCGAGGCCGAGCGGATCCTCGGCATCACCGACAAGTCCCAGATCGAGGAGATGGGCATCGAGGCGTTCAACGCCGCGTGCCGGGAGTCCGTGCTCCGCTACACCGACGAGTGGCAGGCGTACGTCACCCGTCAGGCGCGCTGGGTGGACTTCGAGAACGACTACAAGACCCTCGACCTGACGTACATGGAGTCGGTCGTCTGGGCCTTCAAACAGCTGTACGACAAGAGCCTGGCCTACGAGGGCTACCGCGTGCTGCCGTACTGCTGGCGCGACGAGACCCCGCTGTCCAACCACGAGCTGCGGATGGACGACGACGTCTACCAGCCGCGCCAGGACCCGGCGGTGACGATCGGCGTGCGGCTGGAGACCGGCGAGCTGCTGCTGGTCTGGACCACGACGCCGTGGACGCTGCCCTCCAACCAGGCGATCGCCGTCGGGCCGGACCTGGACTACGTCCGGGTGTGCGCGGCGCCCGGCTCCTTGCTGGATGGCGAGCTGGTGATCCTTGCCGCCTCCCGGCTGGCCGCGTACGAGCGCGAGCTCGGGGCGGTCGGCGAACCGGGGGCCGCCGGCTGCGCCCGGGTGTTCACCGACAAGCAGGGTCGCAGCCAGATCAAGGGCTCCGAGCTGGTCGGTCTGCGCTACACCCCGCCGTTCGGCTACTTCGCGGGTCGGCCGGGCAACCACCAGATCCTGCCCGGCGACTTCGTCACCACCGAGGACGGCACCGGCGTGGTGCACCTGGCACCAGCGTTCGGCGAGGACGACATGGTGGCCTGCGAGGCTGCCGGGATCACGCCGGTGGTGCCCGTCGACAGCAAGGGTCGCTTCACCGCCGAGGTGCCCGACTACGCGGGGCTGCAGGTCTTCGAGGCCAACGCCCGGATCGTCGCCGACCTCAAGGCCGGTTCCGGTCCGCTGGAGTTCGTCGCGGAGCCACAGCGCGTCCGGCTGGTGCGGCACGAGACGTACGTGCACTCCTACCCGCACTGCTGGCGCTGCGGGAACCCACTGATCTACAAGGCCGTGTCCAGCTGGTTCATCCGGGTGACCGCGTTCCGGGACCGGATGGTCGAGCTCAACCAGCAGATCGACTGGATCCCCGAGCACATCAAGGACGGTCAGTTCGGCAAGTGGCTCGAGGGCGCTCGGGACTGGTCGATCTCGCGCAACCGGTACTGGGGCACCCCGATCCCGGTGTGGGTGAGCGACGACCCGGCCCACCCGCGGATGGACGTCTACGGCTCGGTCGCCGAGCTGGAGGCCGACTTCGGCGTGCCGGTGACCGACCTGCACCGACCGTTCATCGACGAGCTGACCCGGCCGAACCCGGACGACCCGACGTCGACAATGCGCCGGATCCCGGACGTGCTGGACGTCTGGTTCGACTCCGGGTCGATGCCGTACGCCCAGGTGCACTACCCGTTCGAGAACACCGAGTGGTTCGAGCACCACTACCCGGGCGACTTCATCGTCGAGTACATCCCGCAGACCCGCGGCTGGTTCTACACCCTGCACGTCCTGGCGACGGCCCTGTTCGACCGCCCGGCGTTCCGGGTCTGCATGTGTCACGGGATCGTGCTGGGCAACGACGGGCGTAAGGCCAGCAAGAGCCTGCACAACTACCCGGACCCCATGGAGATGTTCGACCAATACGGGTCCGACGCCATGCGGTGGTTCCTGATGGCCTCGCCGATCCTGCGCGGCGGGAACCTGGTGGTCAACGAGGAGGGGATCCGGGACGCGGTGCGCCAGGTCCTGCTGCCGTTGTGGAGCACGTACTACTTCTTCACCCTGTACGCCGGGGCGTCCGACGGTGGTTCCGGCTACGCGGCCCGTCGGGCGCGGGCCGACCGGGCGGCCGGGCTGCCGGCGATGGACAGGTACCTGCTCGCCCGGACCCGGCACCTGGTCGAGCAGGTCACCGCACAGATGGATGTCTACGACGTCGCGGGGGCGTGCGAGTCGGTCCGGGAGCACCTGGATGTGCTCACCAACTGGTACGTGCGGACCCAGCGCGACCGGTTCTGGGCCGAGGACCACGACGCGTTCGACACCCTGTGGACCGGCCTCGAGGTGCTGCTGCGCACGATGGCGCCGCTGGCCCCCATGGTGGTCGAGGAGATGTGGCGCGGTCTGACCGGTGGGCGCAGCGTGCACCTGGCCGACTGGCCGGACCTGGCCGAGGGCGCGGACGGCGCGGTGCTGCGCGACGAGCCCGCCCTGGTGGCGGCCATGGACACCGTTCGGGGCATCACGTCCGCGGCCCTCGGTCTGCGCAAGCTGCACGGCTTGCGGGTACGCCAGCCGCTGCGCGAGCTGGCCGTGGCGGTGCGCGACTCCGGCGCGCTCGAGCCGTGCGTCGAGCTGATCCGGACCGAGCTCAACATCAAGCACGTGACCCTCGTCGACCTTGCTCAGGTGACGCAGGCCGACCTGGGCGTCACGACGCGCCTGTCGGTCAACGCCCGGGCGGCCGGGCCTCGGCTGGGTCGTGCGGTGCAGGACGTGATCCGGGCCGCCAAGGCGGGGCGGTGGACCACCGACGGGGACGACGTCGTCGTGCAGACGGATGCCGGCCCGGTCGCCCTGGAACCCGCCGAGTACGAGCTGGCCACGGTCGTGGCCGACGACGCCCCGGAGGGCCAGGTGGCCGCCGTGCTGGCCGACGACGGCGTCGTGCTCCTGGACACCAGCCTGGACGACGCCCTGCTCGCAGAGGGCTACGCACGCGACGTCGTGCGCGCGGTGCAGGACGAGCGTAAGGCGACCGGCCTGCAGGTCTCGGACCGCATCTCGCTGCATCTCGTGGTGCCCGCCGACCGAGTGGCCGCCGTCGAGGCGCACCGCAACCTGATCGCTGCCGAGACGCTCGCGGTGGACCTCACGGTCGTCGCGGGGGACACCACCGAGCCGGTCGTCACCGCCCGGCGGGCGGAGAGCCCGGCCGGCGGAGTGCCGGGCACAGCGAACTGACCGCCTGGCGTCAGCTGACAGGGCCGCAGCACGGGCTGCCGCGCAGGTGAAGCACAATGGCGTCATGACATTCTCCGACGTGGTGCCGTCGCGCTCGACGCACAGCGGGGCCCGGCCGTGACCGAGGACGCCCAGGCCGCCGAAGCGCTGCAGGCGGTCTACGCCGGAATACTCGAGCGTGCTCCCGAGCACGACTTCTCCCCGACGCTCGATCGCGTCCAGCAGGTGTGCGAGCTGCTGGGTGACCCGCAGCTCGCCTACCGCGTGGTGCACGTCACCGGGACGAACGGCAAGACGTCGACGGCGCGGATGATCGAGCGCCTGGTCCGTGAGCACGGCCTGCGGACCGGCCGGTTCACCAGCCCGCACCTGACCAGCGTCACGGAGCGGATCGCGATCGACGGCGAGCCGATCAGCGACGAGCGCTTCGTGGAGGTGTGGCAGGACGTCGCGCCCTACATCGACATGGTGGACCAGCGCTCGATGACCGCCGGCGGGCCCCGGATGAGCTTCTTCGAGGTGCTCACGGTGATGGCCTTCGCCGCTTTTGCCGATGCCCCGGTGGACGTCGCGGTGATCGAGGTCGGCATGGGTGGCAGCTGGGACGCGACCAACGTCGTGCAGCCCGACGTCACAGTGATCACGCCGGTCGCGATGGACCACGAGCGGTGGCTCGGCCATGACCTGGTGGACATCGCAGGGGAGAAGGCCGGCATCGTCAAGGAGGGCGCGCCCCTCGTCCTGGCGGAGCAGGAGCCGGATGCCGACGGCGTGATCCTCGCGGCGGCGGCCGAGCGGGGCGTCCAGGTGCTCCGCGAAGGCGTCGACCTGGAGGTGGCGGCGAGGGAGGTCGCCGTCGGCGGGCAGGTGGTCAGCCTGCGCACCGGCGGTGGGCTCTACACGGAGGTGTTCCTGCCGCTGCACGGCCTGCACCAGGCGCGCAACGCCCTGCTGGCGCTCGCCGCGACCGAGCTGCTGATGCGTGGTGGCTCCGCGCTAGCTGCCGACATCGTCGAGGTGGCGATGGCCGACGTCGACTCACCGGGCCGGCTCGAGGTGGTGCGCCGCTCGCCGACGGTCCTGGTGGACGCCGCGCACAACCCGGCGGGTGCCGAGGCCCTGGTCGCGGCCATGGAGGAGGCGTTCGCCTTCGAGCGGCTGGTCGGCGTCGTCGGGACCCTGGAGGACAAGAACGCCGAACACATCCTGTCGGTGCTCGAGCCGCTGCTGGACGAGATCGTGGTGACCCGGTCGAGCTCGGTTCGGGCGCTGGACGTGTCGGTACTTGGCGAGCTCGCGGTGGAGGTCTTCGGCGAGGACCGGGTGTACGTCGCCGAGCGGCTGGACGACGCGCTCACGCAAGCGGTCGACCTTGCGGAGTCCGCAGTCCTCGGTTCGCCGACCGGCGCCGGCGTGCTGGTCACCGGGTCGATCACCGTGGTGGCGGAGGCCCGGATGCTGATCGGTCGCACCAGGCGCGGCGCGTGACCACGGCACGTCACGAGGCCCTTGTCGTGCTTCCGGTGCTGCTGCACGCCCGGCCCGCCGCCCTGGTCGCGCGGGAGGTGGCAGCGCACCAGGCATCAGTCACCATCGACGGGGTCGACGCGGCCAGCGTGCTGGAGCTCATGCGGCTGGGTGCCGAGCCCGGCCAGACCGTGCGAGTGGTGGCGACCGGGCCGGGAGCTGCGAAGGCGCTGGACGCCGTCGTGCGCCTGGTCGGGACCGGACTCGGCCCTGCGCCGACCGCTGGACGGCACGGGTTGGTGTGAGCGGGCCTCGCTCCGCCCGGCGGCAGCTCGCCGCGACGATCCTGGTGCTCGAGGCGTTCGTGGTGGGCTTCGCCGCCCTGGTCGCCTTCGGGCTCCGGGTGGCCGAACCGGCTGTCGTCTGGGGCGTCGGGGGCGCCCTTGCGCTCTGCCTTGTGCTCGCGGCCGGCGTGCTGGGCCGTCCTGGTGGGTACGTCGTCGGCTCGGTGCTGCAGGTACCCGTCGTCGCGGTGGGCGTCGCCGTGCCGATGATGCTCGTGATGGGCGGGATCTTCGCCGTCCTGTGGGTGGTGGCCCTCCGGCTGGGCGGCCGGATCGACCGCGAGCGGCGGGCCCGAGACGCGTCAGTCGACGTGCCCGACGGCCGCTAGGGTGACGGCCATGTCTGCAGCAACGGAGCGCACGCTGGTCCTGGTCAAGCCGGACGGAGTCCGTCGTGGTCTGGTCGGGGAGGTCCTTCGCCGGGTCGAGGACAAGGGCTACCGGATCGCCGCCCTGCAGATGCGCACAGCAGCTCCCGACCTGCTCGAGGAGCACTACGCCGAGCACGTCGGCAAGTCCTTCTTCGGCCCGTTGGTCGAGTTCATGTCCTCCGGACCGGTCGTGGCCGCAGTGGTGGAGGGCCAGCGCGTGATCGAGGCGTTCCGCGCGCTGGCCGGCGCGACGGACCCGACCGAGGCGGCTCCGGGCAGCATCCGCGGCGACCTGGGCCGGGACGAGGGGACCACGGTCACCCAGAACGTCGTGCACGGCTCGGACTCCCTGGCCTCCGCCGAGCGCGAGATCACCCTGTGGTTCCCCGACCTGTGAGCGAGCCCTTCCGCCCCCTGCCCCGCCGCACCTCCTAGGCTCAGCCCGTGCACCTTCGGACGCTGACCCTGCGTGGGTTCAAGTCGTTCGCCTCGGCGACGACGTTGACCTTCGAACCGGGCATCACCTGCGTCGTCGGCCCCAACGGTTCGGGCAAGTCCAACGTCGTGGACGCCCTGGCCTGGGTGATGGGTGAGCAGGGCGCCAAGTCGCTGCGCGGCGGCACCATGGAGGACGTCATCTTCGTCGGCACCGCCGCTCGCCCGCCCCTTGGCCGGGCGGAGGTCGCCCTGACCATCGACAACAGCGACGGCGCGCTGCCGATCGACTACACCGAGGTGACGATCTCCCGGACGTTGTTCCGCAGCGGCGGCTCGGAGTACGCGATCAACGGCTCCCCGTGCCGGCTGCTGGACATCCAGGAGCTGCTCTCGGACACCGGCATGGGCCGGGAGATGCACGTGATCGTCGGCCAGGGCCAGCTCGACACGGTGCTGCGCGCGACCCCGGAGGACCGTCGCGGGTTCATCGAGGAGGCCGCCGGGATCCTCAAGCACCGGCGGCGCAAGGAGAAGGCGCTGCGCAAGCTCGAGGCGATGCAGACCAACCTCACCCGGCTGACCGACCTCACGGCGGAGATCCGGCGCCAGCTCGGGCCGCTCGGCCGGCAGGCCGAGGTCGCCCGCAAGGCCCAGACCATCCAGGCGGACCTGCGTGACGCGAAGGCGCGTCTGCTGGCGGACGACCTCGCCCAGCTGACCTCGACCCTGGCCAAGGAGATCGCTGACGAGACCGAGCTGCGGCGTCGTCGGTCGGCGGTGGACGAGGGGCTGGCGACGTCCCGGGCGGCGATGGCGCGTCTGGAGGCGAAGGCGGCCGCCGCGGCGCCCGAGCTGTCCGAGGCCGGCGAGGTCTGGTACCGGCTGTCGGCCGCACGGGAACGGCTGCGTGGCACGGCGACCCTGGCCTCGGAGCGGGTGCGCCTGCTCGGTTCGGCCGAGGTCGACGCCGCCACCGGTCCGAACCCCGACGACCTGGATACCCAAGCGGCCCGGGCTCGTGCGGCCGAGGCCGAGCTACGCGCCGAGGTGGGTATCGCCCTGGACACCGTGCAGGGCGCCGTGGCCAGGCGGGAGGAGGCGGAGGGGCTCCTGCGCGACGCCGAGCGGCACCTTGCCGACCTGCACCGGGCCGTTGCGGACCGACGCGAGGGCGTTGCCCGGCTGGCCGGCGACGTCGCCGCGCGCCGGAGCCGCTCCGAGGCCACCGAGGCCGAGATCGGCCGCCTGCAGGAGTCGCTGGCGGAGACCGAGCGGCGAGGGCACGAGGCCACCGTCGCCTTCGCGGCGCTGGAGTCGCAGGTCGCAGGGGTCGAGGCCGGTGAGGAAGGCCTGGACGCCGAGCACGAGGCCGCCGTTGCCGAGCTGGACCGGGCGACCGCCGCGCTGGCCGAGCTGCATGAGCGGGAGCGCACCGCCGAACGTGACCGGGCGACCTGGCAGGCCAGGGTGGACGCGCTGCAGATGAGCCTGGTGCGCAAGGACGGCGCCGGTGTGCTGCTCGCCGGTGACCAGCCGGTGCTCGGCTCGGTTGCGGCGCTGCTCGACGTCGAGCCGGGGTACGAGGACGCGCTGGCCGCGGCCCTCGGTGCGCTCGCGGACGCGGTGGCCGTCGAGTCCGTCGACGTCGCGGTGGACGCGCTGCGCAGGCTGCGCGCCGACGACGCCGGGCGGGCCAACCTGCTGGTCGCGATCGGTGGACCCGTCCCGGCGCCGCTGTCCGACCTGCCGGACGGTGCGACGGCCGCGGCCGACCTGGTCCGGGCGCCGGGTCACGTCCAGGCTGCCGTCGCGCGGCTGCTGGATGGGGTCGTGGTGGTCGAGGACCTGGCCCACGCCCGTGCCCTGGTCGCCGCGCGTCCCGACCTGACGACCGTGACCCGCGGTGGTGACCTGCTGGGTGCGGTCCGCGCGGCGGGTGGTTCAGCCGGCGCACCGAGCGCCCTTGAGCTGCAGCGTGCGTACGACGACGCCACCGCTCGCGTCGCGGAGGCGGTCGCGCTGGGCGAGCGGACCCGCTTCGAGACGGTGACCGCCGAGCGGGCCGAGGCGGAGGCCAAGGTCCATCACGAGGCAACGCTCGAGCGGCTGCACGAGTCCGACGCCGCGCTGGCGGCGGTCGCCGAGCAGCTCGGGCACCTGGGTTCGGCGGCGCGCGCTGCTCGGGCGGAGGCGGACCGGGCGGCTGCGGCGCTCACGGGGGCCCAGCAGCGGTTGGAGACCGACCTGGCCGCGCTCGTCGAGCTGAACGATCGGCTGACCCGCGCCCAGGCCGATCCGACCGACGCCGCCGAGCAGATCGCCGAGGCGACACAGGCGCAGGAGGCGGCCGCCGGGCAGGCCGCGCAGGCTCGTGCGGCGGAGACCGAGGCGCGGCTGGCGCTGCGGACGAGTGAGGAGCGGGCTCGGGCACTGGCCGGCCGGGCGCAGTCCCTGGAGGCCGCCGCGGAGTCCGAGCGCGCGGCCCGGGGCAGGGCGGCCGAGCGCGCCCGGCAGCGGGCGGAGCAGTCCACGCGGGCCGTTGCGGTGCGCGAGGGCGCCGAGCGTGCGCTCGTGGTGGTCGAGGAGTCGTTGCGTCTGGCCTACGCCGCTCGTGAGGCGGCCGAGGGTGGACGGGCCGAACGCGACGCCCGGCTGGCCGCGCTGCGCCACGAGGTCGACACCTGGTCCACCGAGCTCGCCCAGCTGACCGACGTCGCGCACCGCGACGAGGTGGCCCGCGCCCAGCAGGAGCTGCGGGTGGAGCAACTGACTGCGCGCGCGGTGGAGGAGCTGGGTCTTGACCCGCAGGTGTTGCTGGACGAGTACGGCCCGGGCCGGCCGGTCCCGGTCGTCGACGGCACGGACGGCACGGACGGTGCCGACCGGCCGGACCGCGGGGCGGGCATCCCGTACGTCCGCGCCGAGCAGGAGAAGCGGCTGCGCGCCGCGGAACGGAACCTCGTCGTACTCGGCCGGGTCAACCCGCTGGCCCTCGAGGAGTTCGCCGCGCTCGGGGAGCGGCACGCCTTCCTTGCCGAGCAGCTCTCCGACCTGAAGTCCTCGCGGGCCGACCTGATGCAGATCGTGCGGGAGATCGACAGCCGGGTCGAGCAGGTGTTCACCGAGGCGTACCGGGACACGGCCGAGCAGTTCGAGCAGGTGTTCGGCAGGCTCTTCCCCGGCGGCGAGGGTCGGCTGGTGCTCACCGACCCGGACGACCTGCTGGCCAGCGGTGTCGAGGTCGAGGCGCGGCCCGCCGGCAAGAAGGTCAAGCGGCTGTCCCTGCTCTCCGGTGGCGAGCGGTCGCTGACTGCCGTCGCGCTGCTGGTGGCCATCTTCAAGGCCCGGCCGAGCCCGTTCTACGTGATGGACGAGGTCGAGGCAGCCCTTGACGACGTCAACCTCGGCCGGCTGCTGGAGATCTTCACCGAGCTGCGCGCCGAAAGCCAGCTGATCGTCGTCACCCACCAGAAGCGCACGATGGAGGTCGCGGACGCGCTCTACGGGGTCACGATGCGCGACGACGGGGTCAGTACCGTGATCAGCCAGCGGCTTCGGGAGGACGCTCCCGCCTGAGGTGTGGAGATCCTGTAGGGATCGGTGCGATCCGCCGCCCTGGGTAAGCCAGGCACGATCCACCGGGGGAGACTGCCCCTATGACACCCCTCGTATGGATCGTCGTCGCCTTCGTGACCGCCATCGTCGTGATGGTGATCGCGGGATCGACCACCGGTGCGAGGCCCGGTGTCCGTCAGTTCGTCACCGACCTGCGGGACGGCGCCCGGCGCGCTCCAGACGCCGGGGGCATCCGCCTGCTGGCCGACACCCGTCGGGAGCTGCACGCCGTGGCGGACTCCGGCGACGGCGGCGGTGTCGCCGACATCTTCCAGCTCGGGCAGCCGACCGACCGCGCGTACGTCGACCCCGGCGAGCTCACCGCGCCGCTCGCTCGCGTGACCCGTCGCACGATGCGCACGGTCGCCCGCCGGATCCGGGCCTGAGCACACCGCCGCGGCCTGAGAGACTCCTGGTGTGAACGCGCTCCCGGACGTCCTGGTCATCGCTGTCGCGGCGCTGGCGCTGCTGGGCATCGGCATCGCCGTCCTGCCGCGGCGCCTGGCCCGACGACGCGCCGCTGAGCAGCGACCCGAGGCCACCGGTCGCCCACCGGCCCCCGCGCCCGGCGCCGGGACCGTCGTCCTCGAGCCGGTCGAGCCCGAAGCGCTCGAACTGCTCCGGGAGACCCCGGAACCGGTCGCCGGCCGGCTGGTGCGGCTGCGGGAGCGCCTGGCCCGCTCGGGGTCGCCGCTCGGCACCCGGCTGCTGACGGTCCTGTCGCGCGACCACCTGACCGAGGACGACTGGGACGAGATCGAGGAGGCCCTGCTGCTCGCGGACGTCGGCGCCGGGCCCTCCGCCGAGCTGGTGGAGCGACTGCGGGAGCGGGTACGGGTGCTCGGCGTGCGGGACCCGGCTGCGGTCCGCGCCCTGCTGCGCGAGCAGCTGCTGGCCCTGGTCGGCACCGACCTGGACAGGTCCTTGGCCGTCGAGCCCCTGGTGAGCCAGGACGGCACCCGACGGCCGGCGGTGCTGCTCGTCGTCGGGGTGAACGGGACCGGCAAGACGACCACCGTCGGCAAGCTCGCCCGGGTCCTGGTGGCGCAGGGCCGCACCGTGCTGCTCGGTGCCGCCGACACCTTCCGCGCCGCGGCAGCCGACCAGCTGCAGACCTGGGGTTCGCGGGTTGGTGTGCCGACCGTTCGTGCGGACCGGGACGGCGCCGACCCGGCCGCGGTTGCCTTCGACGCGCTCCAGCGGGGCCAGGCCGACGGCGTCGACGTCGTGGTCGTGGACACCGCGGGCCGGCTGCAGAACAAGGCCGGGCTGATGGACGAGCTCGGCAAGATCGTGCGGGTGCTGTCCAAGGGCGGCCCGCTGTCGGAGGTGCTGCTGGTCCTTGACGCGACGACCGGTCAGAACGGCCTGCGCCAGGGACAGGTGTTCGCGGAGGTCGCAGGGGTCACCGGGATCGTGCTCACCAAGCTGGACGGGACGGCCAAGGGCGGCATCGTGGTGGCCGTGCAGCGTGAGCTCGGGGTCCCGGTGAAGCTGGTCGGCATGGGTGAGGGGCCGGACGACCTCGCGCCCTTCGATCCCGAGGCGTTCGTCGACGGGCTGCTGCCCGCCTGACCGCTCGCGCGCCCGTCGGCGCCCGCCAGCGCCCGCCGAAACACGACGTTCACCTGCGGAGCCGTTCTGTCACGCCGCCGTAACGCGCGGGTCCCGACCTGGAAACAGCGACCCGCGACTGTTGTCCCGGACCAGCCACCTCCGGCTGGCGAGGGAGGAGGCGATCTCTATGCCATTCGCGCTGGACAGCGGGAACACCGCATGGATGCTGACAGCTTCCGCACTCGTGCTGCTGATGACGCCGGGCCTGGCGTTCTTCTACGGCGGCATGGTGCGTGGCAAGTCGGTCCTGAACATGATGATGATGAGCTTCGCGGCGATGGGTGTCGTCGGGGTCATCTGGATGCTGTACGGGTACTCCGGGGCCTTCGGCTCCAATGTGCTCGGTGGCCTGGTCGGGAACCCGCTGGAGTTCTTCGGCGTCAACACGATCACCGACGAGCAGAGCCTGATGGCCGCGGCTGGCGTCCCCGCACTCGTGGCGGTCGTCTTCCAGGCGACCTTCGCGATCATCACCGTTGCCCTGATCTCGGGAGCGGTCGCTGACCGGATGAAGTTCAGCGCCTGGATGGTCTTCGCCGGGATCTGGGCCACGCTCGTGTACATCCCGATGGCGCACATGGTCTGGGGCGGCGGTCTGCTCGGTCCCGACGGCATCACCTCAGGGATCTCCACTCCCATCGACTTCGCTGGTGGCACCGTCGTGCACATCAATGCGGGCATGGCGGGCCTGGTCCTGGCGATCATCCTTGGCAAGCGCAAGGGCTTCAACAAGGAGCCGATGCGGCCGCACAACCTGCCCTTCGTGATGCTGGGTGCCGCCCTGCTGTGGTTCGGCTGGTTCGGCTTCAACGCGGGTTCGGAGTTCGCAGCGGACGGCACAGCGGGCCGGGCGTGGCTCAACACGGTTCTTGCGACCTGTGTCGCGATGCTCGGCTGGCTCGCGACCGAGAAGGTTCGCGACGGCCGTCCCACCTCCCTCGGCGCGGCGTCCGGCGTTGTGGCAGGCCTCGTCGCGATCACCCCCGCAGCGGCGTCCGTCGACACCTTCGGTGCCATTGCCATCGGTGGGATCGCCGGCGTGCTGTGCGCCCTTGCCGTCGGCCTGAAGTACAAGTTCGGCTACGACGACTCCCTCGACGTCGTCGGTGTTCACCTCGTAGGTGGTCTCACCGGCACGGTCCTGATCGGCTTCTTCGCCCACGTCGGCGGCGGCGTCAACGGCACCTGGTACCTGGACGGTTCGAAGAACGGCCTGTTCTACGGCGGCGGAGCGAACCAGCTGGTCACCCAGATCATCGTCGCGCTCTTCGCGGTGGTGTTCAGTGGGGTGATGACCACGATCATCGCGCTCGCGATCAAGGCCGTGATGGGCCTGCGGGCAACCGAGGAGGCCGAGGTCGGCGGGATCGACCTCGCGGTGCACGGCGAGACCGCCTACGAGTCCCTTGGTGGGGCTCGCGTGACTCAGGAGGTGAAGGCATGAAACTGGTCACCGGAATCATCCAGCCGCACCGGCTGGACGAGGTGAAGGCGGCCCTTGAGGCGGCCGGCGTCCGAGGGATGACCGTGAGCGAGGCGAGCGGCTACGGCCGTCAGCGCGGTCACACCGAGGTCTACCGCGGCGCGGAGTACCAGGTGGACCTGATCCCCAAGGTGCGCATCGAGGTGCTGGTCGCGGACGAGGACGCGGTGGCCATCACCGATGCCATCGTCGGAGCGGCACACTCCGGCAAGATCGGCGACGGCAAGGTGTGGACCGTCCCGGTGGAGGACGTCGCACGGGTCCGCACCGGCGAGCACGGCCCGAGCGCTTTGTGACCGATGCACCGACCGACTGACGCGGAGGTCGGCGTGTCACCGGAGGTCCCGCACCCCCAGCGTGGGGTGCGGGACCTCGTGGTCGACAGGTTGGACCTGGCCGCCCGGATGATCGGCCCCGGTGCCGACGGCACCGTGCGCCGGTCCGCCGTCGCGCACCTGGTCACCTCGCGTCTTGCCGATCTGTGGGACACCGCAGTTGCCGACCTGGCGACCGCTGAGGGGATCGCGCTGGGTGCGGTCGGCAGCCTCGGGCGGTCCGACGCGAGCCCGGCCTCCGACCTCGACCTGCTGCTGGTGCACGACGGACGGACGCACGACGCCGCGACCGTCGCCGCGGTGGCCGAGCGGCTGTGGTACCCGATCTGGGACTCGGGCGTGCACCTGGACCACTCGGTCCGTTCGCTCGCCCAGTGCCGACAGGTGGCGTCCGCCGACCTGCCCGCCGCGGTCGGGCTGCTGGACCTGCGGCACGTCGCGGGGGACCGAACGGTCATCATCCGGGCCCGCACCGCGCTGCTCACGGACTGGCGGGCCGCCGCCCGCAGGCGGCTCCCGGAGCTGCTCGCCACGACGCGCGCCCGGGCGGAGCGCGTCGGGGAGCTGGCCTACCTGGTGGAGCCGGACCTCAAGGAGACACGGGGTGGGATCCGGGACGCCGTCGTGGTCTTCGCGCTGGCGGCGACCTGGCTGACCGACCGGCCGCACGGTCCGGTCGACGAGGCCTACCGGTACCTGCTCGACGTGCGGGACGCCCTGCACGTGACCACGCGCCGGCCGACCAACCGGCTGCTGCGCGCCGACCAGGACGAGGTGGCGGCCCTGCTCGGCGTCGGCGACGCCGACGACCTGCTGGCCGGGCTCGCCGAATCCGGCCGCACCATCGCGCACGCGCTGGACACCACCGTTCGGCACGCCCGGCAGGCGCTGGTCCGTCCGTCGCTGCGCCGTCCGGTGGTGGTCCGCCGCGGTCGGGCGCAGGCCCCGCGCCTGCGCTCGGTCGGGGAGGGCCTGGTGGAGCACGACGGCGAGCTGGTGCTCGCCGCGGGCGTGCAGCCCGAGGACGACCCGATGCTCAGCCTGCGGGCAGCGGCGACAGCTGCCCGGACCGGTCTGCCGCTGTCGCCGGTCACCGTCGACAGCCTGGCCCGCACGCCGGCGTTGCCCGAGCCGTGGCCGACCACGGCGCGCGAGCACCTGCTGACCCTGCTGGACAGCGGCCCGGCGCAGGTGCCGGTGTGGGAGACCCTCGACCTGGCCGGCGTGGTGACCAGGTGGCTCCCGGAGTGGGCGGCGGTGCGCAACCGTCCGCAGCGCTCGCCGATCCACCGGCACACGGTCGACCGGCACCTGGTGGAGACGGTGGCCCTCGCGGCCCGGGGGGGACACGGCGCGACCAGCCCGACCCTGCTGCTGGCGGCTCTGCTGCACGACATCGGCAAGCGGGCGGGTGTCACCGACCACAGCGTGGCGGGCGCGGAGATCGCCCCTTCCGTGCTGGCCCGGATGGGTGTCGACCCCGCGACGGCCGCCGACGTCGTCCGGCTGGTACGGCACCACCTCACCCTGGCGATCCTGGCGACGAGCCGAGACCTGGAGGACCCGGCGACGGTGGCGGAGCTGTGCGAGGCAATGGACAACCGCGCCGACCTGGTGCTGACCCTGCGCTCGCTCACCGAGGCGGACGCCTCTGCGGCCGGGCCGGCCACCTGGACGCCGTGGCGAGCCCGCCTGGTCGACGACCTGACCACGCGTGCCTACACCCACCTCGCCGGCCGGCGCCCGCCGGACCCGTGGGGTGGCCCGCCCCCGTCCGGTCGCGTCACGGAAGGTACCCTGGGACCTCCCGAAGCCTGAACCCCGAACGGTGAGGTCCTGTGTTCGCCACGCTGTCCGACCGCCTGATGTCGACGTTCAAGAACCTGCGCAGCAGGGGTCGGCTCTCCGAGGCGGACATCGACGCCACGATCCGCGAGATCCGGCGCGCTCTGCTGGACGCCGACGTCGCGGTGCCCGTCGTCCGGGCGTTCACCGGGACGATCCGCGAGCGGGCGCTCTCGGCCGAGGTGTCGGGTGCGCTGAACCCCGCCCAGCAGATCGTCAAGATCGTGCACGAGGAGCTCATCGCGATCCTCGGTGGGCAGCTGCGGCCGATGCAGATGGCGAAGAACCCGCCGACGGTGATCCTGCTGGCGGGCCTGCAGGGCGCCGGCAAGACGACGCTCGCGGGCAAGCTCGGCCTGCACCTGCGCGAGCGCGGGCACACCCCGATCCTGGTGGCCGCCGACCTGCAGCGACCCAACGCGGTCACCCAGCTGCAGGTGGTGGGGGAGCGGGCCGGCGTGCCGGTGTTCGCCCCGCACCCCGGCGTCCAGGAGATGCCCGACGGCCTGACCGCACCGCCGGGTGACCCGGTGGCGGTGGCGCGCGCCGGCGTCGCGACCGCCCGGGACCGCCAGTACGACGTGGTGATCGTCGACACGGCCGGCCGGCTGGGTGTCGACGCGGAGATGATGCGCCAGGCGGCGGACATCCGCGACGCCGTCGACCCGGACGAGATCCTGTTCGTCGTCGACGCGATGATCGGCCAGGACGCCGTGACGACCGCCCGGGCGTTCGCCGACGGGGTCGGCTTCACCGGCGTCGTGCTCGCGAAGCTGGACGGCGATGCCCGCGGTGGTGCGGCGCTGTCGGTGGCGAGCGTGACCGGGCGCCCGGTGATGTACGCGTCGACCGGGGAGAAGCTCACCGACTTCGAGGTGTTCCACCCGGACCGGATGGCCTCGCGGATCCTGGACATGGGCGACGTGCTGTCCCTGATCGAGCAGGCGGAGAAGGCGTTCGACGCCGATCAGACCGCCGCGATGGCCGAGAAGCTCGCGGGCGGGCAGGACTTCACGCTCGACGACTTCCTGGCCCAGATCCAGGGCCTGCGCCAGATGGGCTCGATGAAGAAGATGCTCGGGATGCTCCCGGGCATGGCCCAGATGCGCGACGCGATCGACAACTTCGACGAGCGGGACATCGACCGGATCGAGGCCATCGTCCGGTCGATGACGCCGGCCGAGCGGGCGAACCCCAAGCTGATCAACGGGTCGCGGCGCGCACGGATCGCGCGTGGTTCCGGCACCACGACCACTGACATCAACTCGATGCTGGAGCGGTTCGGCCAGGCCCAGCAGATGATGAAGCAGGTGGCCCGCGGCGGTGTGCCGGGCATGCCGGGGATGCCGGGCTTCGGGATCGGCAAGAAGTCTCGCGGGCGGATGGCGGCACAGAAGGCGAACAAGGGCGGCAAGACGAAGGCCAAGTCGGGCAACCCGGCCAAGCGCGCCGAGCAGGAGCGCGCGGAGGCGGCCCGGGCGGCGGCGGAGCCGGCCAAGGCTCCCTCCGGCTCGGCCTTCGGTCTCGGCGGGCAGCCGGCCTCCGGTGCACCCGCTGGGCCTGGGGTGCCTGAGGTGCCGCCCGGCCTGGAACGCTTCCTCGGCCGGTGAACGCCACCGCCGCGCGCCGGGTTAGCGCCGGCGTACGCCCTCCTGCGGCGCGGTGACCGATGCTGCAGATTCGCGGCCGGGTACTGGTTGACGACGAGCGCGAGGTCGACCGGATGTGGGCCGTGGACGGCCGGGTCACCTTCATCCCGCCGCCGGGGCGCCGCGCGGACGACGTCGTCACGCTGCAGGGCCGGGCGGTGCCCGGCCTGGTCGACGTGCACTGCCACATCGGGTTGGCGGCCACCGGTTCGGTGCCGGCCGCTGCTGCGGAGCGGCAGGCGGTGGCCGACCGGGACACCGGGACGCTCCTGGTGCGGGACGCCGGTTCGCCCAGCGACACCCGCTGGATGGACGGCCGACCGGACCTGCCGCGCATCCTGCGGGCGGGGCATCACCTCGCGCGGCCCAAGCGCTACCTGCGCTACTGCGGGCGCGAGCTGCACGACGTCGGGCAGCTGCCGCAGGCCGTCGCGGAGGAGGTCGGCCGCGGTGACGGCTGGGTGAAGCTGGTCGCGGACTGAATCGACCGGGACCTGGGCGTTGCGGGGGACCTGAGGCCGCTGTGGCCGGACCGGGTGCTGGCTCAGGCGATCTGGGTCGCGCACGACGCCGGCGCCCGGGTCACCGCCCACACGTTCTCGACCGAGGCGCTGCCGGGGCTGCTCGCGGCTGGGATCGACTGCCTGGAGCACGGCACCGGCCTGACGCCGACGATGATCGACGAGGTGGCGCGCCGGGGGATCCCGGTCACGCCAACGCTGCTGCAGGTGGGCAAGTTCGAGGCGATCGCCTCGAACGCGGACCGCTACCCGATGTTCGCGGCCCGGCTGCGCGACCTGCATGCGCGCCGGTTTCGGCAGGTCCGGGACCTGTACGACGCCGGTGTGCGGCTGCTGGTGGGCACCGACGCCGGCGGCACCATCGAGCACGGCAGGCTGCCCGCCGAGGCGGCGGAGATGGTCGCGGCGGGGATCCCGGCGGCCGACGTCCTGGCCGCGGCGAGCTGGCGCACGCGCGAGTGGCTCGGCGTTCCGGGGCTGGTCGAGGGCGCGTCGGCCGATCTGGTGGTCTACCCGGCGGACCCGCGCGAGGAAGTCGCCGTCCTGGCGCACCCGACCGCCGTGGTGCTGCGCGGCGTCGTGGTCGCTCGGGGCTGATCAGGCCGTCTCGGGAGCGACCACCGTCGGCAACCCGACAAGTGCCCTGTCAACCCCGTGGCGAGACACCGCCATGGTCGTGTAGACCGGGTACGTTCACGCCGACGACGGCTGGGCACCAGCGAACCTAGGGGGCAATCATGGCCGACAAGATCATCTTCATAGCCTTTGCGATGGAAGACGAGGGTACGCGTAACCTCTTCACCGGTCAGAAGGTCAACGCGAAGACACCGGTCTCCTTCACCGACATGTCGGTGAAGGAGCCGTACGAGTCTGAGTGGAAGGAGCGGGTTCGCACACGAGTCCGGCGTTCCGACGGCGTGATCGCCCTCATCAGCAGTAGCACCCCTTGCGCTGTCGGCCAACGCTGGGAGATTGCTTGCGCAGTGGAGGAAGGTAAGCCCCTGCTCGGTTTGTGGATCGAAGTCGACTACCGCACCAAGCCCAGCGAGATGGGGAGCGCGCCCTGCAAGACGTGGACTTGGGAGAACGTCGCTGACTTCATCGACTCGCTATGACCTTTCGCGGGCATCTGGGGAGCCGGTGAGCGCCGGACGCGCCCCGGTGCGGGGACGGGGGGAAGCGGGGCGCGCGCACGGCGCGGCAGTGCCGAGCACGCACCGCCGACCCGCTCGCGTCAGACGAACGCAACCGCCCCCCGCGGGCTCGTACGGGCCGGGCATGGGCTGAGGCGGGCCATCCGATAGCAGAGCAACCGCCCGGAGCGTAGGCGGGGGCACCGCGCACCCTCACGCAGGGTCTTGGTTCTTGGTGCGGAGCACCGTCGCCGACCACACGAGGACCGCCCGGTGGGGCCGGCGGAGTGCAGGGCCACGCTCAGCGATCGGATGAACGCCGGAGGTGAGACGACACCCGACGGCGACCACGCGGGCCGGTGAACCCGCTGCGCCACGAACGCCCAGGTCAGGGCCCTGCGGGGACGGGGTGCACTAACGACTCGTGGGCAACCCCACACGGGTCACTCCCGACGCACCCAGATCTCCCGACGCCGCGACCGAGGTCAGATGGTCGTCCAGCCGCCACGGCAGTAGGCCGGTGTCGCGAAGGCGAGCACGGCAGTGGCGACCAGGAGGCTGCCGAGTATCACCGTCGCTGCACGCACTCTCCTGCGTGATACATCACGCCGTGATACAGTCACACCCGTGAGCGACCGCAGGTACAGCCCGATGAGCGAGACGATGTTCTACATCCTCTTCGCGCTGCGGACCGTGCGGCACGGCTACGGCGTCATGCAGCACGTGGAGGAGCTGACCGAGGGTCGCATCGTGTTGGGCGCCGGAACCGTCTACACGTCCCTGGGCAAGCTCGAGGCCGATGGCCTGGTCACGGTCACGTCCCGCGAGGACCGCCGCACCAACTACCTGATCACCCCCCGCGGGACCGAGGTCCTCCGCCAGGAGGCCCAGCGGCTCGCGGAGCTGTCTCGATACGCCAAGGAGATCCTGTGAGCACGACGCACGCGTGGTTCGTCCCGTACCGGTACCCGGCCCCGGCTGATCTGGAGAACTGGCTCGAGGATCATGCGCGGCGCGGCCAGGTGCTCGCTCGGGTGGGGCAGTGGAGCGTGTTCCGGATGACGTTCCAGGACGGCGGTCCGGCGACGCACCGTTACGTGGTCGACGTGCAGGGACGGCCTCGCCCGGACTATCTGACGACCTACCAGGACTTCGGTTGGGAGCACCTGGGCCGGACGTCCAACATCCACCTGTGGCGCCGTGCGTACGACGGCGCACGCCCCGAGGCGTTCACCGACGCGGACAGCCTGCGGGCTCGCTCACGGCGCTCCGAGATCCCCATCGCCGTCGTGGCCGCGCGCCGGATCTGGCGGCAACGCGACCGCTGACCGTCGCGGAGTCGGCTCAGGCGTCCTCGTCCGGCGGCGTCTGCGGGCGTCTTCCGGTCTCCTTCTCCCACTGGTCGAGCTGCTGGGTGAGGGCCCGCGCGATCTCGAAGACCTGCTCGGGCGGGATGCGTACCCGCGCCACGACCCGGGCCGTGACGACGGCGCGCCGGCCCCCGTCGTCGGGCTCCTCGAACTTCGGCGGCGCCTTCGGCACGGCGAAGTCGAGCACGAACGACGTGCGCGTGTGCCAGATGTTCGCGAAGTCCGCCGGCACACCCACCTCGACCTCTGGCGGGACCTCGATCTGGAACCGGACGGCCATCGGCCGTTTGTCGCTCATGGTGTGCCCTTGGGGAGTTTCGGGACCTGCGTCAGTCCACCCTTTCACCGTTCCCGCGCCCGCCGAGCGCCGCCCACCACCGCACCGGCACCAGCCGCGCCGCTTTCATCAGGATGGCCATCGGCAGCGGGAAGACGATCTCGACCTGACGTCTCGCCAGGCCGTTCGCGATGGCCCGGGCCGCGGCGTCGGCGTCGATCAGGAACGGCATCGGGAACGTGTTCACCGCCGTCATCTCGGTGCGCACGAAGCCGGGCGCGACCGTCGTGACCCGCACCCCGTGCCGTCGCAACGAGGTGCGCAGCGACTCCAGCAGGTTGAGCTGCGCGGCCTTGGTCGCGCCGTACGCCTCCGCGCCCGGCAGGCCGCGGTAGCCCGCGACCGAGGCCACGCCAACGATGTGGCCGCGACGCCGCCGCACCATGGCCGGCAGCACGGCACCGAGCAACGTGCTCAGGGCCAGCAGGTTGACCTCGACGTGCCGGGCGAACTCCGCGGTGTCCCAGTGCGCCGCGTCCGTCTGCTTCCAGTACCCGGCGCACCAGATGACGGTGTCCAGGCCGCCGAGCGCCTCCGACGCCGCCAGCGCCGCGGCGCCGAGCTCGTCGGCATCTGTCACGTCGGCCGGCACCACCAGCATCGCGCCGCCGGAGACCTCCTCGAGCCGTTCCCGACGCCGGGCCGTGATCGCCACCCGTGCCCCTCGCCGGACCAGCTCCCGGGCCAACGCGGCCCCGATCCCGCTGGACGCACCGACCAGCCACACCCGCTGACCGGCGACCCGGGGCGCGCGGGCCTGGCGAGCGGGTCGGCGTCGTGCCGTGATCGCCGGGGCGCTCACGCGGCCACCCGCTGCAGCCGGATCTGCGCCACGTCCAGGTACCCGGCGTTGAAGCCGGCCTCGCTGTACGCCAGGTACAGCTCCCACATCCGGCGGAACGTCGCGTCGAACCCCAGCGTGGCGACCTGCGGCCAGCCGGCGAGGAACGTCGCCCGCCACCGGCGCAGCGTCTCGGCGTAGTGCGCGCCGAAGTGCCGGGTCTGCACCACCCGCAGCGAGGTGTGCGCCGCCGCCGTCGTCTCGATCGCGCGCAGCGACGGGATGATCCCGCCGGGGAAGATGTGCTTCTGGATCCAGCTGAACGAGCGTCGGGTGGCCAGGTACCGCTCGTGCGACATCAGGATGGCCTGCACCGCCGCGGTCCCGCCCGGTGTGAGCAGTCGGTCGATGGTGGCGAAGTAGGTGGGCCAGTACTCGTCGCCGACCGCCTCGATCATCTCCACGCTCACGACGGCGTCGTACGTCCCCTCCGCCTCGCGGTAGTCCTGCAGCCGGATGTCGACCAGGTGCGCGACGCCGGCCTCGCGCACCCGCTCCGTGGCGAGCGCGGCCTGCTCGTGGGAGAGCGTAAGCGTCGTGACGTGTGCGCCGCGCTGCGCCGCCCGGATCGCCAGCGTTCCCCAGCCCGTCCCGATCTCCAGCACCCGGATGCCCGCGCGGACGCCGGCCAGGTCGAGCGCGGCGTCGACCTTGCGCAGCTGGGCCTCCTCGAGGGACTGGTCGGCGAGCGGTCGCGCGTCGTCGAACAGCGCCGAGCTGTAGCTCAGCGACGGGTCGAGGAAGGTCGTGAACAGGTCGTTGGACAGGTCGTAGTGCGCCTCGATGTTCCGACGCGAGCCCGTCGGGGTGTTGCGCTGGCTGCGCGGCACCCGCTGCTCCACCAGCGTGCGGAGCCGCTGCAGCGGGCGCGGCACCGCCGTGGCGATCCGCTCGGCAAACGGCGTCAGCGCCACGCCGAGGTCGGTGCCGGGGGCCGGCTGCCAGTCGCCGGCCATGTAGGCCTCGCCGAAGCCGATCTTGGGCTGGTCACCCATCCGGCCGAAGAAGGCCGCCGGACGGACGACCTGGATCACCGGCGCGTCGTCGGGCGCCTCGGCGCGACCGAGCACCGAGCCGTCCGGCAGAACCACCCGGACCGGGATCCGGCGCACGATCCGGGCGACGACGACGCGGGCGATCCGGGCACGGAGCCCGCTGCCGTGTCGGAAGGGGCTGATCCGTGCGGGCTGGGCGAGGGTGGTCATCGGACGGCCTCCGGTGAGTGCTGGGGACGGGGCAGGACGGGCAGACGGCGCAGCCACAGCCAGATGCCGTGCACGCGGATCAGGAAGGTCACCCGCTGGGTCATGAAGGCGTGCCGGGCGAACGTGGCCAGCAGGGTGCGCGGGGTGACCGGGGTGGGCACGCCGCTCAGGCCGGCGTCCAGGATCCGGCGACCGTCGCGGCTCAGGCTGATGGCGACCGCGACTAGGTCCGGCCGTAGCTGCAGCCGCATCTGGTACGTGCCGGACGCGTCGTTGAACGGTGAGACGTAGAGCTCCTTGTGCTGGGTCGCCCGGCCGCGGTCGTCGACGTCCAGCAGGTAGGCGTGCCGGTCGCCGTAGGTGTTGTGCACCTCGATCACGACGGCGCGCGGGCTGCCGTCCGGGCCCAGGCACCAGAAGGCCGACATCGGGTCGAAGGTGTGCCCGAGCACGCGGGCATGGGCCAGCATCAGGACCCGGTCCTCAGGGTCGAGCAGGACGCCGCGATGGGCCAGGAAGCGCTCCAGGTCGCCGCGGATGCCGCCGCCGAGGCGACCGGCGTCGAAGTGGTCGGCGGGGTCGAACCGCGCCAAGAAGGCCAGCAGCCCGCGCGGTCGCGGCAGGTCGTCCAGGTCGACGAGCCACTGATAGTGCCGGTAGCTGAACGAGTGCACCAGCGGCGTCCGCCGGGTGTGGCTGACCGAGCCGACCACCAGGGCGGGCAACGGTGGGGGAGCCAACGTGGTGGTGGTCACCAGGTCGCTCCCAACCGCTGCGCCGCCTCGACCCCGGAGCGGCAGCCGTCCTCGTGGAAGCCCCAGCCGAGGTGAGCGCCGGCGAACGCGAGGCGCTCGCCACCGGAGGTACGCAGGCGGGCGGCGGCCGCGACGGCGTCGGGGGTGAACACGGGGTGCCGGTAGGTCATCTGCGCGATCACCGACGCCGGGGCCACCCGGTCCTCGGCGTTCAGCGTGACCACCAGGTCGTCGGTGGTGCTCACCCCGTGCAGCCGGTTCATCGAGTAGCTGACCAGCACCCGCGAGGAGTCGACCTCGCAGGCGTCCTTGCGGTAGTTCCACGAGGCGCGCGCCCGGGTGTTGCCGGGCAGCACGGAGCCGTCGCGGTGCAGCCAGGTCTGGTTGGTGGAGTAGCCGATGGCCGCCAGGTCGGCCTTCTCCGCGGGTGACGCGTCGACCAGCAGGGCGAGGGCGTCGTCGGCGTGGGTGGCGATGACGACCTTGTCGAAGGTGGTGAGCGTGCCGTCGGTGGTCCGAACGTCCACCCCGTCATCGTGCCGCTGCACTGCCACCACCGCGCTACCAGCGCGCACGTCGCCGAGAGTGGCAGCGACCCGCTCGACGTAGGTCCGGGATCCGCCGGTGACCGTGCGCCAGGTCGGCGAACCGCCGACGGTCAACATCCCGTGGTTGGCGAGGAACTGGAAGAGGTGTCGGGCCGGGTAGGCGCGGGCGTCCTGGTCACCGGAGGACCACACGCAGGCGACCAGCGGGACCGCGAAGTGCCGCACGAAGTAGGTGGAGTAGCCGCCCTGGTCGAGGAACTCGCCCCAGGTGATCGACGTCGCGTCGCCGGCGAGCACGGCCCGGGCCCGGCGGTGGAAGCGCGGCACCTCGGTGAGCATCCGCAGGTATCGAGGGTCGAGGGCACGGCGGCGCTGAGCGAACAGGCCGGCCGGGCCCCGCGAACCGGCGTAGCAGAGGCCGCACTCGGCGCACGTCACGCTCATCGACATCTCGGTGGGCTGGGTGGGGACGTCGAGCTCGCGGAACAGGCGCAGCAGGTGGGGGTAGGTGCGCTCGTTGTGCACGATGAAGCCGCTGTCGATGGCCAGCTGCTGACCGTCGGAGGTGCGCACGTCGTGGGTGTGCGCATGGCCACCGAGCCGGTTGTCGGCTTCGAAGAGCGTCACGGCATGAGAGTTCCGCAGCACGTACGCGGCGGTGAGGCCGGAGACTCCGGCGCCGATCACGGCGACCGTCGGGGTGGTGGTTGGCACGACTTCCTCCGTCTAGGGTTTGTCGAATGTCTGACCAGACCATAGACACCGAGTTGCACTTCTGTCAAACCTCTGTCTAAGGTTGGTGCAGACCTGGGTGCCACCGACGCCCACCACACCGAGGAGATGCCCGTGATCGTCAGCCGAGAGGTGACCACCGCTACGCAGGTCGGGAAGGTCTTCGCTTACCTGAGCGACTTCGAGACCACGACGCAGTGGGATCCCGGCACGGTGCGGACCACCTGCGTGGACGGCGACGGCGGGGTGGGGACCGTGTACCGCAACACCTCGACGTTCGCCGGACGCACGACGGACCTGACCTACGTGGTGACTCGCGTGCGGGCCCCGGAGCTGATCCAGCTGCGCGGGGAGAACGCAACGGTCATTGCGGTGGACACCATGACGCTCGCGGAGACCCCCGACGGCACTCGGGTGACCTACCGGGCGGAGTTCACCTTCAAGGGCGCCTGGCGGTTCGTTGCGCCGTTGCTCGCCCCCGCGTTCCGTAGGCTCGGGGACCAGGCGGAGGCCGGGTTGCGCACCGCGCTCGCGGAGCTCTGACGGCGGAGGACACGATGTACACGATCAAGCACGCTGCGGAGCTCACCGGGATCCCGGTGGCGACCTTGCGTGCCTGGGAGCGCCGCTACGGCGTCGTCGCACCGGAGCGCACCGACGGTGGCTACCGGCTGTACGACGAGCCGACGCTGGCCAGGATCCGGGCGATGCGCGACCTCGTCGCCACCGGCTGGTCACCGCGCCAGGCCGCGGACGAGGTGTCCCGCACGGACGACGACGCGCCGGCGCGCGATCTGCCCGCCGTGGCGGAGCGGGCTGACAGCGACCGGGCCGACAACGAGCTCGTCGATGCCGCACGCGACCTGGACACCGCCCGGCTCGCCGCGATCCTGGACGACCGCTTCAGTCGTGGCTCGTTCGAGAGCGTGGTCGACGAGTGGCTGATGCCGGCGCTGCGCGGGGTCGGGGACGCCTGGGCCGCCGGCGACCTCTCGGCTGCCGCCGAGCACCTGGCCGCCCACGCCGTGCTGCGCCGCCTGGCGGCGGCCTTCGAGGCGGCATCCCGGGGCACCGACCGGCCGCGGGTCCTGGTCGGCCTCGCGCCCGGTTGCCGTCATGAGCTCGGCGCCCTCGCGTTCGCCACGGCCGCCCGGCGCGCCGGGCTCTCGGTCACCTACCTGGGCGCGGACCTGCCGGTCGAGAGCTGGCTGGACGCCGTCGAGCACGATCGCCCGGACGCCGTTGTGCTGCCGGTGCCGCGCCGCCGCGACGTCGTCGCCGTCACCTCGGTGGTCGCGGCCGTGCACGACGCGCACCCCGCGGTGCGGATCGTCGTCGGCGGCGGCTTCCAGTACCTGGTGCCGGACCCGGCGCAGCCGCTGGGCCACCGGATCGGCGACGCATCGGAGCGCCTCGCCAAGGACTTGGCCGCCCACTGACCCACCAGGGGTGCTGACGCGGTCCGCGGTCGGGGCCCCGACGTGCGCTTCTGCCGCATCGGGATACCCTGAAGCGCATGAGGATCGGTGCCATCGTGCTGGTGATCTGGCTGGTGATCGGCGCGCTGGCGGCCGGTCAGCGGGGCTACTTCAACTCGTCGCCGCAGAACTGCGCGGGGGCCGCGACGATCATCGTCACGATTGTGGCGGGTCCGCTGAACTACCTGGGGGTCAACCCCCAGGTCTCCTGCCCCGAGGTGCCGCAGCCCTCGTCCTGAGTCTCCGGGTCCACCGCCGACGTCGGCGCCGCTCGAGCACGTCGGGGAGCACAGTCGCCGCGTGCCGTTTGCCTTCGGAGACGGGCTCTCAGCAGCCCGCGAGGCGGTCGTGCGCCCGGGTCGGGCCGGATCTGGCAGACTGACCCCCTGTACCCGGCGCGTGCGGACCCTCTAGCCGCACGATGCTGTGTCCCTCGGATCCCTCGAGCTCCTCGCCCCACGGGTCGGCTCGCAGGAACCACCCCAGCAGAACCAGGAGAGACCACCACTGTGGCCGTCAAGATCCGTCTCAAGCGCTTCGGCAAGGTCCGGGCGCCCTACTACCGCATTGTCGTGGCCGACTCGCGCACCAAGCGCGACGGCCGGGTGATCGAGGAGATCGGCAAGTACCACCCCACCGAGGAGCCCTCCCTGATGGAGGTCGACTCGGCGCGGGCCCAGTACTGGCTCGGTGTCGGCGCCCAGCCGAGCGAGCAGGTCCTCGTGATCCTCAAGATCACCGGTGACTGGCAGAAGTTCAAGGGCCTGCCGGGCACCGAGGGCACCCTGCGCACCAAGGCGGGCTCCGCCGACGCCGCCGGGGCCATCAAGTCCGCCGCCGACGCCGCAGAGAAGGCCAAGGCCAAGGCCGCCGAAGCCAAGGAGAAGGCGGCTGCTGTTGCGGCCGCCGCTGCTGCTGCCGACGCCGCTGCTGCTGCCGACGCCGCTGCTGCTGCTGCTGCCGACGCTGCTGCTGCCGACGCTGCTGCTGCTGCCGAGGTCCCGGCAGAGGTTCCGGCCGACGCAGCTCCCGCCGACGACGCTGCTGAGGTTCCGGCAGAGGCTCCCGCCGACGCCGCTCCCGCCGACGAGGCGGCAGCGACGGACGAGCAGGCCTGATGCTGCCCGACGCCCTCGGCCACCTGGTCCGCGGCATCGTCGACCACCCGGACGACGTGCGGGTGGTCGAGCGTCCGCTGCGCCGGGGGCAGCTGCTCCAGGTGCGGGTGCACCCGGAGGACCTGGGTCGGGTGATCGGCCGAGGTGGCCGGACCGCCCGCGCCCTGCGCACCGTGATGGGCGCCCTGTCCACCGCTCCGGTGCGGGTCGACGTCGTGGACACCGACCACCGCTGAGCTGGACGCTGTGGCCCCCAACGGCCGCAGCCTGTGACCTGCGACGGCCCGGTCCCTCTACCCTGGGACCGGGCCGTCGTCGTCGGAAGGAGTGCGCATGCAACTCGTCGTCGCGACGATCGGCCGGGCGCACGGCCTGCGCGGGGATGTGGCCGTCGACTCGCGTACCGACACCCCCGAGGTGCGATTCGCCGTCGGGACGGTGTTGCAGACGGCCCCCCCCGACGCCGGTCCGCTGACCGTCGCCCGCACGCGCTCGCTGGGCGACCGCTGGTTCCTCGGCTTCGACGACGTGACGGACCGGATCGCAGCCGAGGCGCTGCGCGGGGTCGACCTGGTGGTCGAGGCGGAGGACTCAGCTGACGACGAGGACGCCTGGTACCCGCACGAGCTGGCGGGCCTGCGCGCGGAGCTGCTCGACGGCACGGTGGTCGGTGAGGTGGTCGGCCTGGAGCCGCTGCCGGCGCACGACGCCCTGGTGATCCGCGAGCCGTCCGGTACGCGGACGCTGGTGCCGTTCGTGCGAGCGATCGTGCCGGTGGTCGACGTGGCCGGCGGCCGGGTGGTCCTCGACCCGCCGGACGGCCTGCTCGGCGACGCCTCCGACGCCGATGCAGGCGAGGACTGACGTGCGCATCGACGTCGTCACGATCTTCCCCGAGTACCTGGCCCCGCTCGACCTGTCCCTGGTCGGCAAGGCGCGGGAGACTAGCTTGCTCGACCTGAGGGTGCACGACCTTCGCGCCTGGGCGGTCGACCGGCACCGCACTGTCGACGACACGCCCATGGGCGGCGGCGCCGGGATGGTGATGCGACCCGATGTGTGGGGCGAGGCCCTTGACGCGCTGCTCGGCGCGCCGGGGGAGGGCGTCGAGCTGCTCGTGCCGACCCCGTCCGGGGAACCGCTGACCCAACGCACCGCCGAGCGGCTGGCCGGCGTCGGGCACCTGGTGATCGCCTGCGGACGGTACGAGGGGATCGACGCCCGCGTCGTCGAGCACTACCGGGGGCGGGGCGTGCCCGTCACCGAGTACTCGATCGGGGACTACGTGCTGGCCGGCGGTGAGGTGGCCGCCCTGGTGCTCGTCGAGGCCGTCACCCGGCTGCTGCCGGGCGTCGTCGGCAACCCCGAGTCCCTGGTCGAGGAGTCGCACAGCGCGGCCGGCCTGCTGGAGTACCCCGTGTACACCCGGCCACCGGTCTGGCGGGACCTGGCGGTGCCCGAGGTGCTGTTGTCCGGCCACCACGGGCGCATCTCACGGTGGCGCCGCGATCGGGCGCTGGAGCGCACCGCGCGTCGTCGTCCGGACTTGCTCACGCGGCTGGACCCCCAGCTGCTGGACCGCAACGACCGCGAGATGCTGTCCGTGCTCGGCTGGGTCGCGGCCGACGACGGCGTCCTCCCGGCGGAGTCGGAAATCGTCCCGGGCACACCTGGTGTGGCAGACTGACCGCTCGGTGTGCGACGGCTGCGCCTCTGCCACAGGGGAGGCGATCACGGCCTGGAACGCCCACCCGATCAGACCTTCTTCCGACTCGGCAGCACCGCTGCCCACCATGACGCGCCTGACCTGTGGCAGGGCGGGGAAGCGACATCCATGAACATCCTCGACTCCGTCGATGCAGCATCGCTGCGGGACGACATCCCTGCCTTCCGACCTGGCGACACCATCAAGGTGAACGTCAAGGTCGTCGAGGGCGCCCGCTCGCGCATCCAGGCGTTCCAGGGCGTCGTGATCTCCCGGTCCGGGGGTGGCGTGCGCGAGACCTTCACCGTGCGGAAGATCAGCTTCGGCGTGGGTGTCGAGCGCACCTTCCCGGTGCACTCTCCGTCGCTGGACTCCGTCGAGGTGGTCACCCGCGGCGACGTGCGTCGCGCGAAGCTCTACTACCTGCGCAGCCTTCGCGGCAAGAAGGCCAAGATCAAGGAGAAGCGCCAGGCCGCCGCCGGTCGTTGAGCCCCTGGTTCCCCGGTCGTGTCGGCGCGACGTCTCCCGAGCGGAGCCGTGACACAGTGGACGATGTGACGTCCCGAACTGCCCCGGAGCACGAGGAGACCGCTGAGGTGGTTGTCGAGCCGGAACCGCGCAGGCCTGCCCGTAGGGGACGGTTCGGCGCGTGGCTCAAGGAGACGGTGATCATCGTGGTCAGCGCCCTGGTGCTGTCCATGGTCATCAAGACCTTCCTTGTCCAGTCTTTCTACATCCCGAGCGGGTCGATGGAGGACACCCTCGAGATCGGTGACCGGGTGCTGGTCTCGAAGCTCGCTCCCGGTCCGCTCGACCTGCACCGCGGCGACATCGTCGTCTTCAAGGACCCGGGTGGCTGGCTGCGGCCGGCTGAGACCGTCCGGCGCTCCGGGTGGAAGGGGGTCGCTGTCGACGCCCTGACCTTCGTCGGGCTGCTGCCCCAGGACTCCGGCGAGCACCTGATCAAGCGGCTGATCGGCCTACCCGGCGACACCGTGGCGTGCTGCGACGCGCAGGGTCGGCTCATGGTGAACGGCGTTCCGCTGGACGAGCCGTACCTGGCACCCGGTGCCCAACCCAGCGAGATCGACTTCTCGGTGGTCATCCCGGAGGGTCGACTGTGGGTGATGGGGGACAACCGGCAGAACTCCCAGGACTCCCGCTACCACCAGGGTGACCGCGGCGGTGGCTCCATCCCGTTGCGGAACGTCGTCGGCGTCGCGTTCGTCACCCTGTGGCCGGTGGACCGGTGGACCGCGCTACGCAACCCGGGGGACACGTTCGCCGGGGTTCCCTGATGCCCCAACGACCCGACCTTCGCCACGAGCGCTCGCTGCTCCGGAGCGGGGCGCGGCTCGTGGTGGGCATGGACGAGGTCGGCCGCGGGGCGCTGGCCGGGCCGGTGAGTGTCGGGGCGGTCGCTGTCGATGCCCGGACGCGCTCCTGCCCGCAGGGCGTCGCGGACTCCAAGCTGCTCACCCCCGGGGCCCGGCAGCGGCTGCTGCCGGCACTGGGGCGATGGGGGATCGCCCGCGCCGTCGGGCACGCGTCGTCGCAGGAGATCGACGTGCTCGGGATCATCGCGGCCCTGCGGCTGGCCGGTCGCCGGGCGCTGGTCGGGCTCGGCGTGGTCCCGGACGTGGTGCTGCTGGACGGGTCGCACGACTGGTTGAGCCTGCCGCGGCCGGCCCTGTTCGACCTGGGCGTGCCGGTCGAGGACCCGTGGGCCGCGGTGGGCGGTCCGGACGACGTCGCGGTCCGCACCCGCGTGAAGGCCGACCGGTTCTGCGCCTCCGTCGCCGCCGCGAGCGTGCTGGCCAAGTGCGAACGGGACTCCCTGATGGTCGCGTTCGCCCGGGATCACCCCGCCTACGGGTGGGCGGAGAACAAGGGCTACGGGGCGCCTGAGCACCTCGCGGCGCTGCGGGAGCTGGGCCCGTCGCCGCTGCACCGGTGCAGCTGGCGGCTGCCGCTGGCCGCTGGACCGGCTGAGGGCCCGGCCGAGGGCGGGGCCGAGGGAGGAGCCGAGCCGCGATGGTCCATGATGGAGGCGTGAGCGCGGAGGACCTGGAGAACTACGAGACCGACATGGAGCTCGCCCTGTATCGCGAGTACCGCGACGTGGTGGGCCTGTTTGCCTACGTGGTGGAGACCGAACGGCGGTTCTACCTGACCAACCAGGTGGACCTGCAGGTGAGGTCGGCGGCGGGTGAGGTGTACTTCGAGCTCATGCTCAACGACGCGTGGGTGTGGGACGTCTACCGGTCCGCGCGGTTCGTGAAGTCGGTCCGGGTGGTGACGTTCAAGGACGTCAACGTCGAGGAGCTCGCCAAGGCTGAGCTCGACCTGCCGGACGGCGGCCCGTTCCGCCGCTGACCGGCCCGTGTGCGCGCGGGCGGCCGCGGTCGGGTATCCACCGACGGCCTCCTGCCCTCTGACGTCCCACAGCCCGCGAGGGCCCGTGCCGCCTCGCGTGCGGCACCTCCAGCACGCTCGCGGTGGAGGTGGTCGCCGATGCGCGCAAAGGACGCCGTCGGGCGGTACGGGGAGAACGTTGCCGCCTCGTACCTCGCCCGGGCCGGCTGGCAGCTGCTCGACCGGAACTGGCGTGGCCCCGCCGGGGAGCTGGACATCGTGGCGCTCCAAGGGACCGAGCTGGTCGTGGTGGAGGTCAAGACGCGCAGCGGGGACGGCTTCGGCCACCCGGCCGAGGCGGTGACGGCCCGCAAGCTGGCGCGGCTGCGACGGCTCGCCGCCCAGTGGCTCGACGCCCACGACCTGCGACCGACGAGCGTGCGGATCGATGTCATCGCGGTCCGCACCTCGCCCTGTGGCGCCGCCCGGGTCGAGCACTTCGCCGGGGTGCTGTGATGGGCCTCGGTCGGACGGTTGCGGTGTCCCTCGTCGGCCTTAACGGTCACATGATCGAGGTGGAGGCCCACCTCGCCGCCTCGATCCCCGGCTTCACGCTGGTCGGCCTTCCGGACGCGTCCCTCGCCGAGGCGCGGGACCGCGTCAGAGCCGCGATGACGTCGTCCGGGCTGGCCTGGCCGCAGCGCAGGATCACCGTCAACCTCTCCCCGGCGTCGCTGCCGAAGGCAGGATCGGGCTTCGACCTGTCAAGGGTGTAGGCTTGGCAATATTATGAACCGACGCGCCGCGATCTACTGCCGAATCAGTGAAGACCGAGACGGGACCGGCCTCGGAGTGCAGCGCCAGGAGGACGACTGCCGCGCGCTCGCGGAGCACCTGGGCTGGGAGGTTGCCGACCTGTACGTCGACAACGACCTGAGCGCCTACTCCGGGAGGGTTCGACCCGCGTACCGCCGGATGCTCGACGACCTGCGGGCACCCGGCCGCGACAGCTGCCACCACCGCCGGCAGCACCCCGCGCACCGGCCGCAGCCGGCCGTCGAGCCCCAGCTCCCCCAGGTGCACGACCGGCGCGACGGCCTCGGCAGCACAGACTCCGGCGC
>JBBRCL010000027.1:0-35534 GCA_038204895.1 Actinomycetales bacterium
CTCCGGCTCCGCGCGACGTTTCGCTCGGATCTGCGCGGCGAACGCACCGATACGAGCGAAACGTCGGGGTGGGCCGGGGGGGTTGGGTGGGCCGGGTGGGTGGGTGGCGGGGGCGGAGGGAGGGGTGATTGCTCAGCGCAGCGGCACGAACCGGTAGCCCTCGAACCGGGTGATCTGCGCGCCGTCGCGGGCACGCTGGACCACTGACAGGCCCCCCGCCACCGGCGCAACCATCCGACCCACCGGGCCGAGCTGGTCGACGAGTGCCTGGGGCAGCTCATCGGCCTCGGCCGAGACCAGGATCCGGTCGAACGGTGCCTCGTCCGGCATCCCGAGCACGCCGGCGCGCGCGGCCTCGATGCGCGCCCACGGCCGCCCGACGGCGGCCAGGTTGGCGGCACCCCAGGTCGCCAGGTCCGGCTCCAGCTCGACCCCGACCACCGACCCCTCCGGCCCGGTCAGGTGCGCAAGGAGCGCCGTCGTCCACCCGGACCCGGCTCCGACGTCGAGCACCCGGGCGCCGGCCGGCACGTCCAGCAGCCGCAGCATCCGCTCGACGGTGCTGGGCTGCGAGCTCGTCTGCCCGTGCCCGATCGCCAGCGGCTGGTCCCAGTCCGCGTGCCGGACCTGGGCAGGGGGCAGGAACCCGCGTCGATCGGTCGCGCGGAAGGCGTCCTGCACGCGGTCGTCTCCGCCCACACCACCACCTCCGGATGCTCGAGGTCACGGGCGGGGATACCGTCGAGCGGTCCAGACGCTCAAGGAGGCACCATGCCAACCCGCACCGCACGCACCGCTTGGGCCGGGTCCCTGTCCGAGGGCAGCGGAGACGTCGAGCTCGTCAGCTCCGGGCTCGCCGCGTTCCACGTGTCCTTCCCCAAGCGTGCCGCTGATGATGCCGACGGCACCACCAGTCCGGAGGAGTTGATCGGGGCCGCGCTCTCGTCCTGCTACTCGATGCAGCTGTCCGCGCTCCTCGAGCAGGCGGGCGGTACGCCGCGCACGCTCGATGTCACCGCCGATGTGTCGTTCGGCCCGGACCCGGCCGGCGGCTTCCATATCCCGGGGATCCGCCTGAGCGTCCGAGGCGACGCCGGGGGCCTGGACGCGGAGACGTTCGCCCGGGTCGCCCAGGAGGCCAAGGAGACCTGCCCGGTGAGCAAGGCGCTGCGGGGCGTGTCGATCAGCCTGGAGGCCATGGCCGTCTGACCCGCCGGGGTCCGGGGCGCACCGGACCCCACCCCCTCGAGCCGGCGGGAACCCGTGCCGTCCGTGCCTCGGACGCGGGGGACCCTTGTCCGATCTGCGGCCCTTCCCCGCGTGGAAGGATGCGCGCGTGTCCACCACCGCGCAGACCACCGGCACCCGCGACGTCGCCCCCGACCTGGCCCGGACGCTGCGTGCAGCGGTTCGTGGCGAGGTCGAGACGTCCACCAGGGCCCGGGCCCAGTACACGACCGACGCCTCCAACTACCGCGTGGTGCCGCAGGTGGTGGTCTGCCCCCTGGACACCGATGACCTGCTCGCGGTCGTCGCGGTCGCCCGGAGCACCGGCACGCCGCTGACCCTGCGCGGTGGCGGCACCTCCGTCGCCGGCAACGCGGTGGGCCCCGGCATCGTCGTTGACACCTCCCGGCACCTCACGGCGATCGGTGAGATCGACGACCAGGCGCGGACCGCCGTCGTGCAGCCGGGCGTGATCATGAGCGATCTGCAGGCCGCTGCCAAGCCGCTCGGGCTGCGGTTCGGCCCGGACCCCTCCACCCAGAACCGCGCGACCTTCGGCGGCATGATCGGCAACAACGCCTGTGGGCCGCACGCCGTCGCCTACGGCCGGACCGTCGACAACGTGGTCAGCCTTGACGTCGTTGACGGCAACGGGCGCCAGTTCGCCGCCGGCAGCGGCGCGGCGGCGCTGGACGCCGTCCCGGGCCTGTCCGACGTGGTGCGCACACATCTGCCCCTGCTGCGCACGGAGCTCGGCCGGTTCTCCCGGCAGGTCTCCGGGTATTCCCTCGAACACCTGCTGCCCGAGCGCGGCACGGACCTGGCGAAGATGCTGGTCGGCACCGAGGGCACCCTGGTCACGGTGCTCGGGGCGACGGTCTCGCTGGTGCCGATCCCGGACGCCGCGGTGCTGGTGGTCCTCGGCTACCCCGACATGCCATCGGCCGCCGACGCCGTCCCGGCCCTGCTGACCCACTCCCCGCTCGCGATCGAGGGCCTCGACGCTCGCCTGGTCGACGTGGTGCGCCAGCACCGCGGCGCGGCGCACGTGCCCGAGCTGCCGCCGGGCGCCGGCTGGTTGATGGTCGAGATGGGTGGGGCGACCCGCGCCGAGGCGCTCGCGCGCGCCAAGGCGATGGTGGCCGACGCCGACGCCGCGTCCGCCCGGGTGGTCCCGCCGGGCCCGGAGGCCTCCGCCATGTGGCAGATCCGGGCTGACGGCGCTGGCCTGGCCGGCCGTACGCCGGCCGGCCAGCAGGCCTGGCCGGGCTGGGAGGACGCCGCGGTGCCGCCGGACCGCCTGGGGGCCTACCTTCGCGACTTCGACGTGCTGATGACCGCGCACGGCGTCGACGGCCTGACCTACGGCCACTTCGGCGACGGGTGCGTGCACGTGCGTCTGGGCATCCCGCTGGAGCGCGAGGCCGACGTGCCGGGCTTCCGTGCCTTCATCACCGAGGCGGCGCAGCTGGTCGCGTCGCACGGTGGCTCGCTGTCCGGCGAGCACGGCGACGGCCGGGCGCGCAGCGAGCTGCTGCCGCTGATGTACTCCGCCGAGGCGATGGGTGCCTTCGCCGCGGTCAAGCACCTGTTCGACCCGGCCAACCTGCTCAACCCCGGCGTGCTGGTCGACCCGCGCCCGCTGGACGTCGACCTGCGCCGGCCGCACGCGCACCCGATCAAGGCGGCGACGGGCTTCTCGTTCGCCCAGGACGGCGGGGACTTCACCACGGCCGTGCACCGCTGCGTCGGGGTGGGCAAGTGCCGTGCGGACACCTCGGACGAGGGCGGCTTCATGTGTCCGTCGTACCGGGCGACCGGCGCGGAGAAAGACGTCACCCGCGGCCGTGCCCGGGTGCTGCAGGAGCTGGCCAACGGCACGCTGGTGAAGGACTGGCGGTCGCCGGAGCTCCGCGAGGTGCTCGACCTCTGCCTCAGCTGCAAGGCATGCTCGAGCGACTGCCCAGCCGGCGTCGACATGGCGCAGTACAAGTCCGAGGTGCTGCACCGGGCCTACCGCCGGCGGCTGCGCCCGGCCAACCACTATGCGCTCGGCTGGCTGCCGCGCTGGACGCGCCTGGTGACGGCGCTGCACCTGGCCCCGATCGCGAACCTCGCGCTGGGGTCCCGCCCGTTGGCCAAGGTCGTGCTGGCCGTGGCCGGGCTGGACGGTCACCGCTCGATCCCCAGGTTCGCCACGACGTCGTTCCGCACGGCGTGGGCGCGCGAGCGCGCGCATGACCACACACCGGGCGTTGGCGAGCCGCTCGCGACCCCCTCGTCAGCTGCCGGCACCCCCACCGGCCGCCGCGTGGTGCTCTGGCCCGACTCGTTCAGCGACGCGTTCGACCCGGACGTGCCGCGGGCGATGGTCCAGGTGCTGCAGGACGCCGGCTACCAGGTGATCGTCCCGGCGGAGGACGCGTGCTGCGGTCTGACCTGGATCTCCACCGGCCAGCTCGAGGGCGCCCGCAAGCGGCTGCTGCACCTGCTCGGCATCCTCGGTCCGTTCGCCGTCAACGGCATCCCGATCATCGGCGTCGAGCCGTCCTGCACGGCCCTGCTCCGCAGCGACCTGGTGGACCTGGTGCCGGACGACCCACGCGCCGCGGCGATCGCCCGCCAGACCCGCACCCTCGCCGAGCTGCTCACGGCCCCCGAGCCGGTGGGCCCAGGCAGCGGCTGGACCCCGCCGAGCCTGGTCGGCACGACGGTCATCGCCCAGCCGCACTGCCACCAGCACTCGGTGATGGGGTACGACGCCGACCTCGCGCTGCTGCGTGCGACCGGTGCCGAGGTGACGACCCTGGCCGGCTGCTGCGGCCTGGCCGGGAACTTCGGCATGGAGCGCGGGCACTACGAGACCTCCGTCGCGGTGGCCGAGAACGCCCTGCTGCCCGCCCTGCGCGATGCGGCGCCGGGGACCGTCCTGCTGGCGGACGGCTTCTCCTGCCGCGCCCAGGCCAACGACCTGGCGAACGTCAAGGGCAGCCACCTCGCGCAGCTCCTGGCCGGTCACCTGGGGTGACCCGCGAGGCTCGGCAGCCCGGGGCAGGCGGGCCACGACCGGCCTAGTGGCGTCACCCGGGTGGCCCTGCTGGGCTCACCCGTACGAGGGACAAACCCGACTATCCGGCTCAAGAGGGGTTCTCGCGGCGTATTTCACCCTCTACAGTCAGCAGGTCCGGGTTGACTTCCCCGTCGACTCGTGCTCGGAAGACCATGACGACCTACGCCGCAGGCGGCTATGTTGCCGCGCCCCCCACGTCGGCTCGCTACCCGGCCGGCCCCGCCACGCCCTCGATAGTCGTGGACCAGCTCGATGCCCTCCTGGGCGAGCACCTGATGCCGCTCCGGGTCCGTTCCGCCGACGCGGACGAGCCGCACCTGCTGGCCGTGGACGCCTCCGGCCAGCCCGTGGTCGTGGAGATCGTCGCCCTGCTGGACGAGGGGGCCGCGATCCGCGCCCTGCGGCACGCTGGCCGCGCGGCGCGGATGAGCACCCGCGACCTCGCCCAGGCGTACAGCGGTGGGGCCGACAGGTACGCGTCCCACCTTGCCGCGTTCCGGTTGACGGTCCCGTCGACCGCTCTGCTGTCCACCTTCGTCCGTGGCGGCGCCCGCCTGCTCCTGGTGTGCTCGCACATCTCCGCGGGGATGGAGGACGTGCTGGAGTTCCTCCTGCAGCCGGGGTGGCAGGTGGACGTCCTGCGTGCGGAGGTGGTCACCGAGCCCGACGGCCGCCGGGTCGTTGAGCTCTCCCCGGTCGCCCGGTCAGTCGTTCCGCAGCGGATCGTCGACTCCCCGGCATGGGCCCGCGGTCTGGACCCCGACCCGTTCCCGGCACCGTTCGACCCGACGCCGCTGTACCGGACCCGCGCCGAGCGGCCGCAGCCGGCGCCGCTCCGCGAGGCGCCGATCGACGCCCTGCCCGAGTGGTCGTCGGCACGCGCCGCGGCCCGGTCCGACTGGCCGCCGGAGGACTCCTCGGCGATGGCCGGCTGGTCCAGCACCGCCGACGTCCGTGAACCCGCCTGGTCCCCGCTGGCCCGGCCGGTGCCGCTGATCGTGCCGCCGTCGTTCGCGGTGCCGCTCGCCCAGCTCGACACCGACACACCGGATCCGCTGCTCGCCGCCGTCGCGGCCGCGCTCGCGGGCCCTTCGGTGCTCGTGTGGGCCCCTGAGGGAGCTGCGGAGTGCTTCGAGGCGCTGCTGCACGAGGACGGGATCGTCGAGCTGGCCGACGGCAGGCAGTACGGCGATGTCGAGACAGCCGCCCGCGCCGTCAGCGGGTTGTGCGGGCCGCTGGACGCCTGGCAGGTGTGGCACGTTGACAGCCCGTCCGGACCGACGCTCGCCGACCTGGCCGCCGAGTCCTTCCCCAGCCAGTTCTGATCAGTCCCAGCCGGCTCAGTCCCAGCCGTAGGCGGTCGTCCACCGGGTGACCTGCGCGTAGAAGTCCTCGCGCGCGGGCCGTTCCGACAGGGTCAGGTCGTGGACGGCGCCCGGGATCCGCACAACGGTGACGACCGGTCCCAGCAGCACCGCCCGCCGCGCGAGCAGGTCGACGTCGAGCACCGTGTCGGCATGGCGCATCTCCTCGCGCCAGCGGGGAAGGATCAGGCTCGTGGTGGACGCGGCCATCAGCACCGGGCAGGGCAGGGACAGGCCCCGCGCGACGGCGGCGTGACCCGTGAGCACCGCCTGCAGCCAGCCGGGGCGGACGGGGAAGAACGGCATCGGGCGCCAGGCCTCGTGGTACTCCCACTCACCGCCGTGCCGGACGAGCAGGGTGCGCGCGTAGAAGCCGGGATCGGCGGTGATCAACGGCACCTTGGGCTGGGTCCGGGCCAGGCTGTGCACCAACGGCATGGACATCGCCCGCATGATGCTCGAGCCGGTGAGCTCGAGCCACGGCGCGTTCAGCACCAGGCCGGAGACCTCGTTCGGGTGGCGATGGGCCCACAGCACTGCGACCAGACCGCCCAGCGAGTGCCCCATCACCATCACCCGGGCGTGGTGGCCGAGCTCGGTGTGGATCTGCGCGGCGGCCGCGTCGAGCTCCTCGTCGTAGGCCGCCAGGTCGTCGACGTAGTTGGGGGTCTGGTGGGGCCGCAGGCTCCGGCCGTACTTGCGCAGGTCGAGGGCATAGAAGGCGATGCCCTGCGCGTGCCAGTACGTGGCGAGCGCGGTCTGGAAGAAGTAGTCGTTCCAACCGTGCAGGTACAGCACCGCGCGGGCCGGACGGAACGGCTCGCGGGTGGGCGGGGAGTACCGGACCAGGGTGGCGACGACCGGCCCCTCGTCGTCGTCGGCCAGGTCGAGGGTGAGCGCCTCGAAGCGCTCGCCAAGGACGTCGGGTTGCCACGTCGGCCGGGTCATGGGACGGTGACCACGACCTTGCCGAACTGGGCGCCCGACGCCAGCCGGGCGAGGGCGTCCAGCGGGTTCTCGGCGTCCGCGCCGACGGCGACCGCCGCGAGCATGGTCATGTCCGCCACCGTACGGCCTCCGGCGGCGTCGGCGTGCTCAGAGCAGGGGGAGGTAGGTGCCCAGGTCAGGCACGGAGTCGCCGGTGTGCGCCGGTCGCAGTGCCGCGGGCAGGGTCGTGGCGTCCAGTGGCACCCGCCCGCAGGCCAGGCGCAGCCAGGCGATGGGGTCGACGACCTCCACCGCCCATCCACCGCGGTCCACCAGCACGTCGAGCAGCGCGTCGGCCACCACCGCGACGGCACCGGCCTCGAGCGGCCCGGGATCGCCGGGGGTCACCAGCCGGGCGGAGCGGACCAGGTCGTCCGCGTGCACGACGAGCTCGAGCAGTCGTGAGGTCACCATGGTCGACAGCAGCACGGGTCCGCGCCGGGCCTGGACCACCGGGTCGGCACCGAGGTCGCGCAGCACGGACAGCTGGGCGAAGGCGGCCTCGGCCATCCGCTCGACCGCGGGCAGCGGGTCGGAAGCGATCTGCGCGGCGACGTCCCTGACCAGCTCGCGGATCTCCGCCGAGCGCCCCGGGTACGTGCCGACGTACTCGGCAAGGGTCAGGGGCACCGTTCCGGGCGGCGTCGGCTGTGCGGGGGTGAGGGCAGCCATCGCCCGACCCAGGTGGGCCACCAGCTCGGCGACCGTCCATCCCGCCAGGACGCTCGGCTCGGTGTCGACGGCCAGGTCGAGGCGGTCGACCCAGTCACGCAGGCGCAGCCACTGTGCCCGGAGCAGGTTCTCGAGTGCGGCCAGGTCGATCGGTTCCATACCGCGCTCGTCTCAGAGGCCGGCGCTGGGGGCCTCGGCGAGCAGGTCGGCGATCCGGATCTGGTCGAGGAACGCCGAGACCATCGCACCCACCTGGTCGGACTCCACCAGGAACCCGTCGTGCCCGAAGTCGGACCGCACGTAGTGCACCCGGTCGGCACCCGGCAGGGCGGCCGCCATCTGCTCGGACTGTTCCGGCAGGTACAGCCGGTCGGTGTCGACCGCGACCACGAGGGCGCGGGCGGTCGCCGCGGCCAGCGCAGCCGCCACCCCGCCGCGGCCGCGCCCGACGTCGTGCGACATGATCGCCTCGGTGAGCACCAGGTAGCAGTTGGCGTCGAACCGCCAGGCCAGCTTGCGGGCGTGGTGGTCAAGGTACGACTGGACCGCATACCGCCCGTTGCCGGCCAGCGGGTCCTCGCCGGGCTGGGCGTCCCGCCCGAACCGCTTGTCCAGCTCCAGGGCGCTCCGGTAGGTGGTGTGCGCGATCTGCCGGGCGATGCCGAGGCCGACGTGCGGCCCCTCGCCCGTTGCGGCGTCGTAGTAGTCGCCACCGCGCCAGCCCGCGTCGCCGCGGATCGCGGTGAGCTGGGGGTGCGCCCAGGCGATCTGGTCACCGCTGCTGGCGGCGGTCGTCGCGATCGGGGCGATGCCTCGCACCCGCTCCGGTGCCATCACAGCCCACTCCAGCACCCGCATGCCACCCATGGAGGCACCGATCACCAGCGCCCAGCTGTCGATCCCGAGCGCGTCGGTGAGGGCGATCTCGGCGGCGACCTGGTCCCGGATGGTCACGGCCGGGAACCGGGCCGCCCAGGGCCGCCCGTCCGGTGCGAGGGTCGCCGGGCCGGTGCTGCCCTGACAGCCGCCGACCACGTTCGGCGCGACCACGAACCATCGATCGGTGTCGATCGGCCGACCCGGTCCGACCAGGGAGTCCCACCAGCCCTCGGTGGGGTGTCCCGGTCCGGTGGGCCCGGTCACGTGCGAGTCGCCGGTGAGGGCGTGCTCGACCAGCACGGCGTTGTCCCCGGTGGGGGAGAGCGTGCCCCACGTCTCGTAGGCCAGGCGCACGTCCGGCAGGACGACGCCGCACTCCAGCGCGAGCTCGCCGAGGTCGAAGAACTGCCGTCGGCCGACGGGGTCACCCTCGCGCCAGGCGGCGCTCGCCGGTGGCAGGTCGTCGCCGGCGGCCCACGGCGGTGCCCAGCGCTGAGCCCCGCCGGGCACCTCGCCCGGCGCTGCGCCCGGCGCATCGGTCTGCACGAGATGCAAACCTACGGGTCGCGCGCTGCGTCGGGATGCGGCGTCCATGTCAGACCACGCCCCCTTTTGCTGCCCGGAAGCCGGCGTCGAGGTCGGCCAGGATGTCCTCGATGTTCTCGATCCCGACCGCGAGGCGGACCAGACCGGGGGTCACCCCGGAAAGCGCCTGCTCCTGCGCCGTGAGCTGGCTGTGCGTTGTCGAGGCGGGGTGGATGACCAACGAGCGCACGTCCCCGATGTTCGCAACGTTCGAGTGCAGCTCGAGGGCGTCGACGAACGCCTTGCCGGCCTCGGCGCCGCCCTCGATCTCGAAGGCGAGCACCGCACCGGCCCCCTTCGGTGCGTACTTCTGGGCGTTGGCGTACCACCGGCTGGACGGCAGCCCCGCGTAGTGCACGCGGACGACGTCGTCGCGCGCCTCGAGCCACTCGGCCACCCGCTGGGCATTGGCGACGTGGCGCTCGACGCGCAGGGACAGGGTCTCGATCCCCTGGGCGATCAGGAAGGCGTTGAACGGCGAGATCGCCGAACCGAGGTCACGCAGCAGCTGGACCCGTGCCTTGAGGATGAACGACAGGTTCACCCCGAACAGGCCGCCGACGCCCAGGTCACGGGCGAAGACCAGGCCGTTGTAGCTGGGGTCCGGAGTGTTGTAGTTGGGGAAGCGCTTCGGGTGCTGGGCGAAGTCGAAGGTGCCGCCGTCGACGATCACTCCGCCGATGGCGGTGCCGTGGCCGCCCAGGTACTTGGTCGCTGAGTGCACCACGATGTCGGCGCCGTGCTCGATCGGGCGGATCAGGTACGGCGTCGCCACCGTGTTGTCCACGACCAGCGGGACACCGACCTCGTGGGCGATCCCGGCGACCGTCTCGATGTCGAGGATGTCGGACTTCGGGTTGGGGATCGTCTCGCCGAAGAACAGCTTGGTGTTGGGCTGCACGGCGTCCCGCCAGGCCTGCGGGTCGTGCGGGTCGGTCACGAACGTCGTCGTGATCCCGAGCTTGGGCAGCGTGTAGTGCAGCAGGTTGTACGTGCCGCCGTACAGGCTGGGGCTGGCCACGATGTGGTCGCCGGCCTCGGCGATGTTCAGGAACGCGAAGGTCTCCGCGGCCTGGCCGGAGGCGAGCAGCAGCGCGCCGACGCCACCCTCGAGTGAGGCGATGCGGTCTTCCACCACCTGCTGGGTCGGGTTGCCGATCCGGGTGTAGATCGGGCCGAGGTCGGCGAGGGCGAAGCGGGCGGCGGCGGTCTCGGCGTCGGGGAAGACGAACGAGGTGGTCTGGTAGATGGGCAGCGCGCGGGCGCCGGTGGTGGGGTCCGGGGTCTGCCCGGCGTGGATCTGGCGGGTCTCGAAGGACCAGTTCGGGTTGCTCATGGCTTGCTCCTGACGGGATGGACCACGAGCTCTCCCATCGTCAGCGCACTGACCCGGGGCAGCCCGTGAGGGACTGGGGACGGGGATGTGCACGTGAGGATCGGTGCCGGTCAGCCGGTACAGGGATCCCTCATGGACGCCGGAGCGTCGAGGTCCTACCGGTCAGAGGGCACACCACCGAACGTGCGCGGGTCAGCGGCACATTCGGTGGTACATGGCCGCAAGAGTAGGCACTGTCTCGCCGAGCGCGGAACGACCGTCTCGACATGTGGGACGCAGCGGGTAGCGCGCCCGTCCACCGAGGCCTCGGAGTGCGTCCGCCGAGTGCTCGTGGCCCTCACCCGACCGGGTGAACCTGCCGATATCCCTACCAGAGGCCCGTGTGACTGGTGTGACAAGTGTTCCCTTGTGTGACATCCACCAGTAGCGTCGGGCGAACGACGGAAGGGGTCCGGGTGAGTCGTGGTCGGTCGCGGCGTGCTGCGCTGACCGCTGCCCTCGCGGTGCTGGCGCTGCTGCCGGGGGCCATCGCCCAGGCCGACCCGGACGTCAGCGACGACGACGTCCGCGCTGCCCAGGAGGCCGTCCGCACCGGTGCCGGCGCGGTGGCAGCCATCGAGCTCGAGCTCGCCCAGCAGTCCGCCGCGCTCGACGCCGCATGGGTCGCGGTCGCGACCGCAGCCGAGGACTACACCGGCGCCGTCGTGGCGCAGGACGCCGCGAAGGCGGCGGCGGCCGACGCTGCCGAACGCTCCGCGCAAGCCGACGACCAGGTCGAGGAGGCCCGCGCCGAGCTCGGCCAGATCGCGCTCGAGGCCAACCGGTCCGGCGGTTCGCTGGACAGCGTCGCGGTCCTGCTGTCCGCCGACGGGTACGAGGACTTCGTCGCCCGGAGCACGGCGATCGACCAGATCGGCCAGCGCACCGAGCAGGCGGTCCAGCGCTACCAGGCCGCGGAGCTCGTCGGACGGACACTGGCCGAGCTGGCGCAGGACGCCGCCGACCAGGCCCGGCAGGCGGCGTCGTCGGCCGAGCAGGCACTCCGGCAGGCCGAACAGCTGAAGGCTGCCGCCGAGGCCGAGGTGGCCCGTGTCGCTGCCGAGCGCGAGGTGCTGCTGGCACAGCTCGCCGAGCTGCGGCAGACGTCCCTTGAGGTCGAGCGGGCGCGTCAGGCGGCGCTGGACGCCGAGCGGGCCGCGCGGTCCGACGCTGCGGCGCAGGCCGGTCATTCCTCGCAGCCGCCGAGCGGCGGCGGCCCGGTCACCCCCGCCGAACCGCCACCGACGACCCCGCCGGTCGGCGACCCACCACCGACGACCCCACCGGCCGTCGATCCACCGCCCAGCACCCCGCCGAGCTCGGACCCGTACGGTCTGGGCACCGGCTCGCAGCGCGGGTCTGCCGACCAGGGGCTGGCAGCGGTCGCCTGGGCCCAGGAGCAGGTCGGCAAGCCCTACGTGTACGGCGCCTCGGGCCCCGACAGCTTCGACTGCTCCGGTCTCACCATGCGTGCGTGGGCCGCCGCAGGGGTGGCCATCAACCGCAGCTCGCGCGACCAGTACCGCCAGGTCTACAAGATCACCTACGACTCCATGCGCCCGGGCGACCTGATCTTCTACGGCACCGTCGCGTCGGACCCTGGCAGCGTCTACCACGTGGCGATGTACATCGGGAACGGTCAGGTGGTCGAGGCCTCACGGCCGGGCATCCCGGTCCGGATCGCCGCCGTCCGGTGGACCAGCACCATGCCGTTCGCCGGCCGGCCCTGAGCGGGCGCGGGAGCGGCCTGGCGTCGCGGGTCGCGCCTGTCGTCGGGGTGTCAGCCGACGGCGGGGTCGATCAGATCGGCGAACACGACGATGTTGTCGTCGTGGTGCCCGGTGGTCCTGTTGAACACCCCGCCGCAGGTGATCAGCCGCAGCCCGGCGCGGTCGATGTCGCCGTACACCTCGTCCGTGGGGAACCCGGCCTTCGGGTACTGCTCGACCCTGACCACCTGGAACACGGGCGCCGAGCCGTCCGCGCGGGTGACCGTGACCTGGTCGCCGATCTGCACACTGTGCAGGTCGGCGAAGACCCCAGGCCCGTTCCAGTCGACGTGGCCGGCGATGACCGCCGGACCCAGCTCACCGGGGGTCGGCGCACCCGTGTACCAGCCCGCCGGGAAGCCCGCTGCTGGGACCTGCATGGTCCCGTCGGCCTGCAGGCCGAGCTCCATCAGCTCCGAGTCCACCCCGATCGCCGGGATCTGCACGCGGACCGGCACCGAGCGGGCCAGCGGGGTGGCGCCGACCCAGGTGGGCTTCGCGGGCGAGGCCGGCGGGGCAGGGGCCAGGGTCTCGACGACGGTCGGCCGTGCGGCCGGTGGGTCCGGCGCACCAGTGCTCGCACCAGGACTCGCACCAGTAGTCGCACCAGGACCGCCCGCGGTGACGATGGCGCCGACGACGGCGAGCAGCACGACGGCTCGCGCCGTGCCGCTCGCCCAGACCGCCGGCTTACCTTCGCGGCCCCGCATGGCGTCGCTCAGGCGTTCTGCTTGCGCCGCATCCCCGCGACGGCACCCATGGCGCCGACAGCGGTGACAACGAGGACCCCGAGAAGCAGGTACTTCCCGGTGCTGATGCCCTGGCTCGTGCTGCCGTCACCGGTGGAGACCCCTCCGGTCGGGGTCGCGACGACCTGGGGCGAGGTGGGCGCCGCGCACACCGGCCGCGTGATGGTGTTCGTGTCCATCGTGACGGTGCCGGTCTGGGCCAGCACGCGCCCCTGGACGGTGGCGCCGGTGTCAAGGGCGATGGACGTCCGCGCCATGATCGTTCCGATGAAGTCGGCGCCGGTGCCGAGCGACGCCGAGCTGCCGACCTGCCAGAACACGTCGCAGACCGTCGCACCGTTGATCAGGTTGACCACGGCCCCCGACTCGATGATGAGGTCGGATCCGGCCTGGAAGATCCAGACCGCGTCCGGGTCGTTCTGGGCATCGAGCGTGAGCGCACCGTCGAGCGAGACCTGCGAGGCGGAGTTGTACACCCCGGGCACCAGCGTCAGTCCGGCCAGGTCGGCCGCGATCGGGATGGTCGGCCCCTGGCCGGCGGCGCTGTCGTACGCGGTCCCCAGGTCGAGCTTCGCCTGGGCCGTCGGGCCGGTGTCGGCGTAGTTGGTGCCGCTGGCGAAGGTGATGTCGGCCGCTCCGGTGACCGAGGGGTTCGGGGATGTCCCGAGGTCGCCGCTGAGCGTGGTGGGGCCGGTGTTGGTGACACCCTCGCCGGCCAGAACAACGAAGCTGTCGGCGGTGCCGAGGCCCACTGCTGTCGCGGCGTAGGCGCTGCTCGCGACTGCGACCAGCAGTGCGAGGGCGGCAACCGACGCGGTAGCGAGGCCCAAGCGTCGTGAGACGTGCTTGGAGTTCATCGGTCGACCCTTCGAACGCTGGTCCTGCTCGCTAGAGCGGCAGGCGGGCAGGTCGGGCTCGAGGAGAGTCCGACCTGTGACCCTCGGTGCGCGCGTCGTGCGACACACAGAAAAGTCCTTCCATCGCCGACAACTGGACCCGGATGCTCGGTCCAGCGTGGCCATCCGACGGGCTGGGCATCGGGCCCAGTCGAGAGGGGCAGTCACTGACGGCTCTCGTTCACAGTGCCCGCCGCAGGGTGCGACGTGCACAGGAAGTCTGTGTCGAGCCGCCATCCAGTCAATGGTGTTGTCGTGGCTGTTGCGTGATTACCCTACATCCGCGCGGGAGGGTTTCCTGGGCAGGGAGCTCGCGTGTTGGGCCTGACGCGCCAGGCGCGCGGCGTCGGGTCGGGACGCCGGCGCAGGCTCGCCGCCGCCTAGTGCTTGAGGTAGTACCCGGCGTCGATCGCGCGCTGGCGGGACGCCTGGATCTCCGTCTCTGCGGCGGCCTTGTCCACCCAGTGGGCGCCCTCGACGGACTTGCCGGGCTCCAGATCCTTGTAGACCTCGAAGAAGTGCTGGATCTCGAGCCGGTGGAACTCCGACACGTCGTCGATGTCCTGGCGCCAGGACGCGCGCTGGTCGCCCGCGGGCGCGCAGAGCACCTTGTCGTCGCCGCCCGCCTCGTCGCGCATCCGGAACATGCCGAGCGCGCGGCAGCGGATCAAGCAACCGGGGAAGGTCGGCTCCTCGAGCAGCACCAGAGCGTCCAGCGGGTCGCCGTCCTCGCCGAGGGTGCCCTCGATGAAGCCGTAGTCGTCCGGGTAGCGGGTGGAGGTGAAGAGCATCCGGTCCAGGCGGATCCGTCCGGTCGCGTGGTCGAACTCGTACTTGTTTCGCTGACCCTTGGGGATCTCGATGGTGACGTCGAACTCCACGGCTCTCCTTCGCGTGCGTCGGGCAACTCGCCCCGGGCCGCCCCCCGCAGAAGTCGGTGCACGGGCGGGCCGGTCACTAGTGTGACGCACGGGCAGCGGTCCGCGTTGCCATAGTCCGTCGCGGCGAGTGCAGGGAGACCGGGTCCCATGGGGCGCAGGCGCAGGACCGTCCGGGTGGTCGGCTCCGTTGTCGTCGTCCTGCTGCTCGGGGCCGGCGGGTATCTCGCCGCGGACGCCTACGACGTCGTGCCCGGGCGCCTGACGCTCGAGCCACCCGCGCCCACCCCGGTGCCCTTCCCGACCGCGCCTGCGGTGGTGGACGCGCCCGCCCCCCAGGTGGCCGTCGAGCAGCTGGACCCCGAGGCGCCGATGCCGTCGCCGGAGGTGGTCGGCGCGCTCGCGAGCGCCCTCGTCGGCGATCCCCGGATGGGTAGCTCGACGGCGGTCGTCGTCGCCGACGCGCTCACCGGCCAGGTGCTGGCCGACGTCGACGGCTCGGTCCCGCAGACCCCGGCGTCCACCACCAAGCTGCTCACCGCGTTCGCGGCGACCACCGCCCTCGGGCTGGACCGGACGCTGGTCACCGGCGTCGTGCAGTCCGAGCCCGGCCGGATCGTCCTGGTCGGCGGCGGGGACACGATGCTCGCCCTCGGCGCCGGGGACCTGGAGCTCGTCAACGGCCGTGCCGGGCTCGCCGACCTTGCCGGCAAGACGGCGGCGAACCTGCTGCAGGCCGGCACGACGACGGTGACCCTCGGCCTGGACGACACCCTCTTCACCGGGCCGGCCTGGAACCCGGGCTGGCACCCCGCCCACAACCTGTACGTCGCCCCGATCGCCGCACTGGCCGTCGACCGCGGTGCGACCAGCCCCGACCCGTTCCAGCCCCGTCAGGCGGACCCGGCCCTTGAGGCGGCGAAGGCGTTCGCCGCCCTGCTCACCGCCCAGGGCATCACGGTGACCGGGCCGACCCGGATGACCGCCGACCCGGCGGCCGCCGAGATCGCAGCCGTCGAGTCGGCCCCGATGCGCGAGATCATCAGGTACACCATCCGGGAGTCGGACAACACGGTTGCCGAGGTGCTCGGCCGCCTGGTCGCCCTGCAGCGCGGGCAGCCCGCCAGCTTCGCGGGGGCGACCGCCGCGGTGGTCGCCGAGATCGGGGCCGAGCGCGGCCTCGACACCACCGGGACGACGATCGCGGACTGCAGCGGCCTGGCCGACGGCTCCACGATCCCGGCGCGGCTGATGGTCGACCTGCTGGTGACGGCCTCCAGCCCGGGCAGCATCGACCTGCTTCCCGTCGTGGTGGACCTGCCGATCTCCGGCTGGCAGGGAACGCTGTTCGAGCGCTTCCTCGACGGTCCCGCGCGTGGCCTGGTGCGGGCCAAGACCGGCAGCCTGCCGAACGTCACCTCGCTGGCGGGCACCCTGCTGACCGCCGATGGCCGCCTGCTCGCGTTCGCCGTGCTGGCCGATGCCACCCCCGGCGGCGGTCAGGAGCAGCCGCGCGCGGCGATCGACGCCTTCGTCGGTCAGCTCGCCGCCGGAACCTCCGGTTAGCGTTGGCGGATGAGCGCGCAACCGTCCGTCGACTGGGAGACCGCTGGTGTGTGGGCCGGGCAGCTGACCCCCGCCGGCCCGACGCCGTCCCGCACCGAGGCGACGGAGCTGGTCGCGGATCTGCGCCAGGCCGCGCACCGGGCCCGTGACCTGGCCCTCGAGGCCTCCGGCCTGGCCGACGCGCTCGCCGCCCCCGGTGCGATCCGGGAGCCGGCGCAGGTGCTGGTCGTTGACCGGGCCAGCTGGGCACGAGCCGCGGCGGCGTCGTTCACGGCGATCGTGGCCGGCCCGCTGCCCGGCACCACCGGGCAGGCCGCCGCGGTGCTGGCCCTGCTGGCCACCCGGGTCCTTGGCCAGTTCGACCCGTACACGCCCGGTCCGGCGGGTGGTCGGCTGCTGCTGGTCGCGCCGAACGTGCTCCGGACCGAGCGCGGCATGGGCGTGGTGCCTGGCGACTTCCGGCTCTGGGTGTGCGCGCACGAACAGACCCATGCCCTGCAGTTCGCCGCGGCTCCCTGGCTGGCCGGGCACATCCGGTCCGAGGTCGACGGGCTGCTGCAGGAGGTCACCGGAACCTCCAGCGGTCGCGAGCTGGCGGCGATGCTCGCCGGCCTCGGTCGGGCGGTGCGCCCGGCGACCCGGCAGGGCTGGTCGGTACTGGACGTGCTGCCGAAGTCCCAGCGGGTCCGGGTGGAGCGGGTCACCGCCGTGATGTCGCTGCTCGAGGGCCACGCCGACGTGACAATGGACGCCGTCGGGCCGCGAGCCATCCCCACCGCCGCAACGCTGCGCAAGCGGATGGAGGCCAAGCGCAGCAGCACCGCACCCGCCGATCTGCTGCTGCGTCGGCTGCTCGGGCTGGACGTCAAGCTCGCGCAGTACCGCGACGGCGCGTCCTTCGTGCGGGCCGTGCGGGTCGCCGGCGGGCCGGACGCGCTGGACGCCGTGTGGTCCGGCCCGGAGGCGCTCCCGGCACCGGCCGAGATCGGCGACGCCGCCGCCTGGTTGCGGCGGGTGCACGGGCCCGGCCGGTGAGACTCGACCCGGACGTCGCCGACCAGCGCCGTGCCGTGCGCGCGCACCTGGCCGACCTCGCGCCCGGGTCGACGGTCCTGGTCGCGTGCTCGGGCGGCGCCGACTCGCTCGCCCTCGCGGCCGCGGTGGCCTTCATCGCCCCGCGGGAGGGCTGGCGGGCCGGGGCCGTCGTGGTCGACCACGGGTTGCAGCCGGGCAGCGCCGAGGTCGCCGAGCACGCGGCCGAGCAGTGCCGGGCGCTGGGCCTGGATCCGGTTGAGGTGGTGGCGGTCGAGGTGGGTGTCGACGGCGGCCCCGAAGCGGCTGCGCGGGCGGCGCGGTACGAGGCCTTCGTCGCCGTCGCGTCGCGGCACGGCTCGGCCGCCGTCCTGCTGGGGCACACCCTGGACGACCAGGCCGAGACGGTCCTGCTCGGCCTGGCGCGGGGTTCCGGTGCCCGGTCCCTCGCCGGGATGGCCGACCAGCGCGGCCTGCTGCGCCGGCCGTTCCTGTCGGTACGCCGGGCGGCGACGGCGCATGCCTGCGAGGTGCTCGCCCTGCACCCCTGGCTGGACCCGACGAACGGGCCCGCCGGCCGAGGGGACGAGCTGCCCCTGCGCAGTCGCCTGCGGCACGAGGTGCTTCCGGTTCTTGCGGAGGTGCTGGGCGTGGGAGCGATCCCGGCGTTGGCCCGGACCGCCGACCAGCTGCGCGAGGACGCCGACCTGCTGGACCAGCTGGCCGCGCAGCTGCTCGAGGACGTGACGGCTCCCGACGGCACCGTTGACGCGGCGGCTCTCGCCGATTCCCCGACGGCGCTGCGCCGTCGTGCGCTGCGAGCCGCCGTGGTGGCCGCCGGAGTGCCCGCCGGCTCCCTCTGCCGGGCGCACGTCGTCGCCGTCGACGCCCTGGTCGTGCACTGGAACGGACAGGGTCCGATCGCTCTCCCGGGTGGCGCTCACGTCGCCCGTCGATGTGGCAGGCTGACCGTCTGTCCCGGACGAGGAGGAGCAGCCGCGGTGGATGCATCGGACATGGGCGGCGACCTGGAGCGGGTTCTGCTCAGCGAGCAGCAGCTGGACCAGCGACTCGGCGAGCTCGCCGCCCAGATCGACGCCGACTACGCCGGCCGGGACCTGCTGCTGGTCGGGGTGCTCAAGGGCGCGGTCATGGTGATGGCCGACCTGTCCCGCCGGCTGCGAACGCCCGTGGAGATGGACTGGATGGCGGTGTCCTCCTACGGCGCCGGGACCACGTCGTCAGGCGTCGTGCGGATCCTCAAGGACCTGGACGCCGACCTCACCGGTCGCAACGTCCTGATCGTCGAGGACATCATCGACTCCGGCCTGACGCTCTCCTGGTTGCTGTCGAACCTGCGCACCCGCGGGCCGGCGTCGGTGGAGATCGCCGCGCTGCTCCGCAAGCCGGAGGCCGCCAAGGTGGACGTCGAGGTGCGGTACGTCGGCTTCGACATCCCGAGCGAGTTCGTCGTCGGGTACGGCCTGGACTACGCGGAGAAGTACCGCAACCTGCCGTTCGTCGGCACCCTCGCCCCGCACGTGTACGGGGACTGGTCGGGCGACTGACGCCCTGGGCGAACAGGCCGGGGGTGCGCGCAGACCTCGGGGTACCGTGCAGGCAGACTGCACATCCAGCCCAGAAGGGAACCGGGCGACATGCCCGCGCCGATGAATCTCAAACGCCTCACCCGCGGCCCCGCCGTCTGGATCGTGCTCGCCGTGATGATCCTGTGGCTCGGCGCGTCGTCGTTCATGACCACCGGGGTCCAGCGGATCGACACCTCCGACGGGATGCACCTGTTGGCCGGTGACACCGTCCAGCAGGCCAAGATCGTCGACGGCCAGCAGCGGGTGGACCTGGTCCTGTCCGAGGACTTCGGCGACAAGGGCGACCATGTGCAGTTCTACTACGTGCAACCACAGGGTGCGGCCGTGGTCGAGGCGCTCGCCGCGGCCGATCCCTCGGGTGGCTACAACTCCGAGGTCCCGCAGACGTCGTGGTTGGTGAGCATCCTCTCGCTGGTGGTCCCGTTCGTGATCATGATCGGCCTGTTCTGGTTCCTGATGTCCCGGATGCAGGGCGGTGGATCGCGGGTCATGCAGTTCGGCAAGTCGAAGGCGAAGCTGGTCAACAAGGAGAACCCGCAGGTCACCTTCGCCGACGTGGCCGGCGTCGACGAGGCCGTCGAGGAGCTCCAGGAGATCAAGGAGTTCCTGGCCGAACCGGCCAGGTTCCAGGCGGTCGGCGCCAAGATTCCCAAGGGTGTGCTGCTGTACGGCCAGCCCGGCACCGGCAAGACCCTGCTGGCGCGCGCCGTCGCGGGCGAGGCTGGCGTGCCGTTCTACTCGATCTCCGGCTCGGACTTCGTCGAGATGTTCGTCGGCGTCGGCGCGTCCCGGGTGCGCGACCTGTTCGACCAGGCCAAGCAGAACGCCCCGGCGATCATCTTCATCGACGAGATCGACGCCGTCGGCCGGCACCGCGGCGCCGGCCTTGGCGGCGGGCACGACGAGCGCGAGCAGACGCTGAACCAGATGCTCGTCGAGATGGACGGCTTCGACCCCAATGCCAACGTGATCCTGATCGCGGCGACGAACCGGCCGGACATCCTCGACCCGGCCCTGCTGCGGCCGGGGCGGTTCGACCGGCAGATCTCGGTGGACGCGCCCGACCTCCGAGGGCGGGAGCACATCCTGCAGGTGCACGCCAAGGGCAAGCCGACGGCGCCCGATGTCGACCTGCACGCGGTCGCCAAGCGGACCCCTGGGTTCACCGGCGCCGACCTGGCGAACGTGCTGAACGAGGCCGCGCTGCTCACCGCACGCAGCGGCGGGCAGGTGGTCGGCAACCACGAGCTGGACGAGGCGATCGACCGGGTCGTTGCCGGGCCGCAGAAGCGGTCCCGGCTGATGAACGACAAGGAGAAGAAGATCACCGCGTACCACGAGGGCGGCCATGCGCTCGTCGCGGCGGCGCTCCGGTACACCGACCCGGTGACCAAGGTGACGATCCTGCCGCGGGGCCGGGCCCTGGGGTACACGATGGTGATGCCGACCGAGGACAGGTACTCCACCACCCGCAACGAGCTGATGGACCAGCTGGCGTACGCGATGGGCGGGCGGGTCGCCGAGGAGGTCGTGTTCCACGACCCGACGACCGGCGCGTCCAACGACATCGAGAAGGCCACCGCCGTCGCCCGCAGGATGGTCACCGAGTTCGGGATGAGCGAGAGGATCGGTGCGGTCCGGGTGGGCCAGGCCGGCGGCGAGGTGTTCCTCGGCCGGGACATCGGCCACACCCGCGACTACTCCGAGCAGGTGGCCGCAGTGGTCGACGAGGAGGTCAGGCGCCTGGTCGACTTCGCGCACGACGAGGCGTGGGACATCCTCAACGAGTACCGCGAGGTGCTCGACGCCCTGGTCAGCGAGCTCCTGGAACGGGAGACGCTGAACCAGGCCGAGCTCGCCGAGGTCTTCGTCCCGATCACCAAGCGCCCGCCGCGCGACGTGTGGCTGTCCAGCCCGGACCGGCCGGTGTCGGCGCTGCCGCCGGTGCGGACCCCGCGGGAGAAGGCGGCCGGCAACGGCCGGCCCGAGGTGCCACAGGACGAGGCTGCCGCGGCCAAGCCGGACCACCCGGCCGGCCCGGTCGGCGAGGTCCCCCCGAGCGGCGTCGTCGACCCAGGAAGGCTCGGCTGATGACACGCACCGCCGACGAGGTCGCACGTCACGGCGAGGTCACCGGCGAGGCGGTGGCACCCGAGCGCCGGTACGACGCCGAGCGTGCCGAACGCGCCGTCCGCGAGCTCCTGCTGGCGGTGGGCGAGGACCCCGAGCGCGACGGTCTGCGGGACACCCCGGCGCGAGTGGCGCGGGCCTACGCGGAGATCTTCGCCGGCCTGTACGTCGACCCGCGCGAGGTGCTGACGACCACCTTCGAACTGGGCCACGAGGAGATGATCCTGGTCAAGGACATCGAGGTGTACTCGACCTGTGAGCACCACCTGGTGCCGTTCCACGGCGTCGCGCACGTCGCCTACATCCCAGGCCCGGATGGTCGGGTCACCGGGCTGTCGAAGATCGCCCGGCTGGTCGACCTGTTCGCCCGGCGTCCGCAGGTGCAGGAGCGGCTCACCGCGCAGATCGCCGATGCCATCATGGAGGTGCTCAAGCCTGGCGGGGCCCTGGTGGTGGTGGAGTGCGAGCACCTGTGCATGTCGATGCGCGGGGTGCGCAAGCCGGGGTCCCGGACGGTGACCTCTGCGGTGCGTGGTCAGCTGCGCAACCCGGCGACCCGCGCCGAGGCGATGAGCCTGATCCTTGGCCGGTGAGATGCACCATCCCGCACCGCTGCCCGCGTCGCTGACCGCGCTCGACCGCACGCTGGTCATGGGGGTCGTCAACGTGACCCCCGACTCCTTCAGCGACGGCGGCCGGTGGTTCACCACCGGTGCAGCGGTCGCGCACGGGCTGGAGCTGCTCGCCCAGGGCGCCGACATCCTCGACGTCGGCGGGGAGTCCACCCGCCCGGGCGCCCCCCGCGTGCCGGTCGACGAGGAGCGCCGTCGGGTGCTGCCGGTGGTCGCCGAGCTGGTGGCCGCCGGCGCGGTCGTCAGCGTCGACACCACTCGCCCGGTCGTCGCGGCCGACGCGGTGGAAGCCGGGGCGTTGATCGTCAACGACGTCTCGGGCGGGCTGGCGGACGCCGAGATTCGGGCGGTCGTTGCGGACACCGGGGTGGTCTACGTCGCGATGCACTGGCGTGGCCCATCGGACGTGATGGACGACCTGGCGATCTACGACGACGTGGTGCGCGACGTGCGGGACGAGCTGGCATTGCGGCTGGACGACCTGATCGCTGCCGGCGTGGCACGTGAGCAGGTGGTGCTGGATCCCGGCCTCGGCTTCGCGAAGCCAGGATCGGACAACTGGCCGCTGCTCGCCCACCTGGACGTCCTGGCGGAGCTGGGCCGACCGGTGCTGGTCGGCGCCTCGCGCAAGCGGTTCCTCGGGCACCTGCTGGCCGGTCCCGACGGGGTGCCGGTCCGCCCGGACGAGCGCGATCGCGCGACCGCTGCGGTGAGCGCGTTGTGCGCGGTGGCCCGCGCCTGGTGCGTCCGGGTGCACGATGTGCCTGGTTCCGTTGACGCCGTGCGAGTAGGTGCAGCCTGGCTCGCGGCCCGGGACGCCGCGCCCGCGGCGAAGGACGGAGGAGACAGTGCCTGAGGACGACGTGGCCATCGACCGGATCCGGTTGTCCGGGATCAGTGCGATCGGCCAGCACGGTGTGCTCGAGCACGAGCGCCGCGAGGGGCAGACCTTTGTCGTGGACGTCGTGCTGCACGTCGACACCCGGCCGGCGGCCGAGCAGGACCGGCTGGACCTCACGGTCGACTACGGGGTGCTGGCCCAGGAGGTGACCGACGTGCTCACCGGGTCGCCGGCCGACCTGCTGGAGACGGTGGCCGAGCGAATCGCCGCGGTGGTGCTGGACCACGAGATCGCCCAGGCGGTCGACGTGGTGCTGCACAAGCCGCAAGCGCCGATGCCGGTGCCCTTCGCCGACGTCACCGTCGAGATCCACCGCGACCGCGCGCACCGGCCCGTGGTGCCGTATCTCACCCCCGAGCAGCCGGTGGACGCCGACGGGCCTACCACACCGGGACTGGCCGCCGTCGCGCCCCCTGAGGTGCCCGGCGACCGGATGGACATGGTGCCGGAGGCTGCGGTCGACGTCGTGCTCGCCCTGGGATCCAACGTCGGGGCCAGCCAGGACACGCTGCGCGACGCGATCACCGCCCTCGCTGCGGTCGACGGCCTCCAGATCGGTGCGATCGCGCCGCTCGCCAGGAGCGCGTCCGTCGGCGGGCCCGATCAGCCCGACTACCTCAACACGGTGGTCCTCGGCCTGACCGTGCTCAGCCCGCGTGCGCTGCTGCGCGCGTGCCAGGCGATCGAGACCCAGTTCGGTCGGGTGCGCGAGGAACACTGGGGGCCGCGCACCCTTGACATCGACATCGTGGTGCACGGGTCGACGGTGGGCGTCGTCAACGACCTCGAGCTGCCGCACCCGCGGGCGCACGAGCGGGCGTTCGTCCTGGTCCCGTGGGCGCACGTCGACCCGTCGGCTGCGCTGCCCGGGCTGGGTGGCGGGCCGGTCGCGGTCCTGGCGGAGACAGCCCCCGACCGGGACGGCATCCGATGGATGGCGCTCGACTGGTGGGTCACCGAGGCGAGGCCGTGATGCGACGGACGCCGTGGAGCAGGCTGCTCCTCGTCGCCGTCGTCACGGCTGCGGCGGCCGCCGCAGTTCTCAAGGTCGCCGAGAGTCGCGGCGCGACGCTGCTCCCGGTGCCGGCTCTCGCCTGGCTGGTTGTCCTGCTGATCGCGGCCGTCGTCGCCGTCCTGGCCTGGACGGTCCGGCAGTACACCCGGGGCAAGCGCCCGGAGATCGACCTGATCATGGCCGCCCGCACGGTCGTGCTGGCGACGGCGTCGGCCTACACCGGAGCCCTGCTCACCGGCTGGTACGCGGCCCAGGTCCTGGCCACGCTCGGTGACCTGCAGCTCGTTCCGCGGCGCGACGTGGCGATCTCCGCCGGCGTCGCGACGGTGGCGGCGCTGGTCCTCGCGGTGGTCGGGCTGGTCGCGGAGCGGTGGTGCGAGGTGCCCCCGCCGGACGACGACGAGGGTGGTGCCGCGGCCGCGCCGGGCAGCGCCGCGTGAGTGCAAGGATGGCGCCATGACCTCTGCGACACCCACCTCGGCGGGCGCCTTCGACCCGATCGGCGTGATATGGGACCGGGTGTCGCCGCGGTTGACGACGGTCCGTCTGATCTCGCTGGCCCTGACGCTCGCGCTGCCGTTGATCGCAACCGTGGCCATTGCGGCGCTGACCGGCATCGCCGGTCTGTGGGCGCTGCCCGCCGCCGTGGTCGCCTGTGGTGCGTGGCTGGCGTGGATCATCCGGCGGCAGGTCCGGGCGATCGGCTACGCCGAGCGCGACGACGACCTGCTGATCCGCAAGGGGGTCATGTTCCGGTCGCTCGTCGTCGTGCCGTACGGGCGGATGCAGTTCGTCGACGTCCAGGCGGGCCCGCTGGATCGCTGGGGCGGCATCGCCCGGGTGCAGCTGCACACCGCGTCGCCGAGCAGCGACGCCTCGATCCCCGGTCTGCCCCCCGCGGAGGCCGACCGGTTGCGCGACCGGCTCGCCGTCCGTGGCGAGGCGCAGCTGGCCGGGCTGTGAGCGAGGGCTCTTGGCAGCCGCCGCCGCCGCCCCAGGGCCATGTCCCGTCCGACGCCGGCCTGCAGTGGCGCCGGTTCCATCCGATCACCCCGGTGATCAAGGGGTGGAAGGTGCTGCTGGTCCTGCTCGTGGTCCTGGCCCAGCAGACGACGGACAACCTCCCCGAGGCCCGCGACGTGGTCTCCGGCATCGGCGTGCTCGGCGTGCTGGGTGTGCTGGTGGTCGTCCTCCTGATTGCCATGGGCTTCGCCGTGATCGCGTGGCGGGTGACCAGGTACGCCATCGGCCCGGACGCGGTCTACCTGCGCACCGGTGTGCTCTTCCGGCGCCAGCGGACGGCTCGCCTCGATCGGATCCAGGCGATCGACATCGTCCAACCGTTGCTCGCGCGGATCATCGGTCTTGCCGAGCTCAAGATCGAGGTCGCCGGCGGGGCCAACTCGGCGGTCCGGCTGTCCTTCCTCAGGGAGTTGCACGCCCAAGAGATGCGCAACGAGCTGCTCGCCAGGGCCGCCGGGGTGCCGATCCCGGTCAACAGGCCCGTGGGCCAACCGGTCGCCGCCGTTGCGCCGGTCCCGGTGGCCCCCGAACGCGAGGTCTTCGCCGTGTCCGCGCCCCGGTTGCTCGGCTCCCTGCTGCGATCGGGCAGTGTGCTGTTCTCGATCCTGGTCCTCGTCGGCCTCGTCGTCGCCGTCGTGATCAGCGGCGACCCCGCCCCGGCGTTCGCCATCCTGCCGGGGTTCCTCGGGATCGCGGGGTTCGTCTGGCAGCGCTTCGCCGGTGAGTTCGGCTTCCGCGCCGCCTTGTCACCGGACGGCATCCGGCTGCGGCACGGGCTGCTGGAGGCGCGCGCGCAGACCGTCCCGCCGGGGCGCGTGCAGGCCGTCAAGATCAGCCAGGGCCCGCTGTGGCGCGGCAAGGACTGGTGGCGGGTCGAGATGAACGTCGCGGGCTACGGCGGGACGCAGAACCAGCAGACCGAAACGGTGCTGCTGCCGGTGGGGGACCGCCAGGAGGCCCTGCTGGTCCTCTGGCTGGTGCTCCCGGACCTGGGCACCGCCGACCCGAAGGGCCTGCTGAACGCCGCGCTGTCCGGCAGTGGCGAGGACCACGGGTTCGTCACGGACCCCCGCCGGGCGCGCTGGCTCAACCCGTGGACCTGGCGCCGCAACGGCGTGGCGATGACCGACCGCGCGGTGCTGCTGCGCGGCGGGCGCTTCGTCCGGCGCCTGGTCGTGGTCCCGCATGAGCGCACCCAGTCCCTCGGCCTGGCGCAGGGCCCGCTGCAGCGTCGCCTGCGGGTGGCCAGCTTCGCCCTGCACTCGACCGCGGGCCCGATCGCGCCGGTGATGCCGCACCTGGACCAGGAGGTGGCCGGCGCCCTGCTGCGCGAGCAGGCATCCCGCGCCCGCATCGCGCGGGCCGCCGCCGCGCCGGAGCGGTGGATGACCACAGCCCCGCGGAGCGAGGACGCGTGAGCGATCGCCTCGGGGTCGGCATCGTCGGCGCCGGACGCGTCGGTGCGGTCCTCGGCAACGCGCTACGCGCCGCCGGTCACGCGGTCGTCGGCGCGAGCGGGGTCTCACCGGCCAGCCGCGAGCGGATCGACACCCTGCTGCCCGGCGTGCCGCTGCTGGAGGTGCCCCAGGTCGTCGAGCGGGCGGAGCTAGTCCTGCTGACCGTGCCGGACGACGTCCTGGCCGACCTGGTCGTCGGCCTCGCCCGGCTGGGCGCCTGGCAGCCCGGCCAGATCGTGGTGCACACCGCCGGGGCGATGGGCACCGACGTGCTGGCGCCGGCCCGGGCGATGGGCGTGATCCCGTTGGCGATCCACCCGGCGATGACCTTCACCGGGGCGTCCCTTGACATCGCTCGCCTGGTCGACTGCGCCTTCGCGGTCACCGGCCCCGCGCCGGTGCTGCCGATCGGGCAGGCCCTGGTGGTCGAGCTCGGTGGTGAGCCGGTGATCGTGGCGGAGGAGGCTCGCCCGCTCTACCACGCGGCGCTCGCACACGGGGCCAACCACCTGGTGGTGCTGGTCGCGCAGGCGGCTCAGGCGCTCGCGGCCGCCGGCGTCGCCGCGCCCGACCGTGTGCTGGGCCCGCTGCTCGGGGCAGCCCTCGACGGCGCCGTGCGCTCGGCCGCCGCGGCCGCCGGCGGCACGACGACCGGCTCGGCCGGGGTCGCGGCGCTGACCGGACCGGTGGTCCGGGCCGACGTCGCGACGGTCACGTCACATCTGACCGAGCTCGCTCGGCTCGCCGGGCGGGACGAGTCCGCAGCGGACATCCCGGCGTCCTACCGGGCGCTCGCGCGGTCGGCTGTGACGCGATCCCTTGCCGGCCGTCGGATCCGCCCGGAACAGGCGGCGCAGCTGCTGGACGCACTCGCCGAACCCGCGCACGGCGGCGCTTCCGGACCGCCGGAGCAGTCCTCCGACCAGGGCGGAGGCCCACGATGAAGGTCGTCACCACCCGCGCCGAGCTGGCCGACGCGCTGGCGGCACCGCACCGCCGTCGGGCCGCAGTGATGACCATGGGTGCCCTGCACGAGGGGCATCTCTCCCTGGTGCGCCAGGCCCGCGAGCTCGCCGACCAGGTGGTCGTCACGGTCTTCGTCAACCCGCTGCAGTTCGGAGCGGGCGAGGACCTGGACCGGTACCCGCGGGACCTCGCGGGCGACGTCGCGATGCTCGCCGACGCCGGGGCGCAGGTCGTCTTCGCGCCCGAGGTCAGCGAGGTGTACCCCGAGCAACCGGTGGTCACGGTCAGCGCCGGCGCGATCGGCGAACGGCTGGAGGGCGCCCACCGGCCGGGCCACTTCGACGGCGTGCTCACGGTGGTGCTCAAGCTGTGCCACCTGGTGCAGCCCGACGTCGCAGTCTTCGGTCAGAAGGACGCCCAGCAGCTGATCGCCGTGCGCCGGATGGTGGCCGACCTGGACGTCGGCGTCCAGGTCGTTGCGGTGCCGATCGTGCGCGACACCGACGGTGTGGCGCTGTCGTCCCGCAACGCCTACCTGAACCGGGAACACCGGGTCACCGCCCGTGCGTTGTACTCCGCGTTGCAGGCGGCACGGCATGCGGTCGAAGATGGTGCTGACGGTGGCGGTGCACGACGAGCGGCGGAGGCGGTCCTGGCGGCCGAGCCCGGTCTTGTGGTGGACTACGTCGCCCTGGTCGATCCGACCACTGCGCAGGATGTGGTGGCGGGCCATCGGGGCCCGGCGCTGCTGGTGCTCGCAGCCCGGGTCGGTTCCACCCGGCTGATCGACAATGTGACGCTGGACCTGCCCGAGTAGGACCGCACGGATGGCACCGGAGGGGAAGGAGGAGGGATGACCGACAGCTGGCTGCGAACCATGATGGTCAGCAAGATCCACCGCGCGACGGTCACGGCCGCTGAGCTGGACTACGTCGGCTCGGTCACCCTCGACACCGACCTGCTCGAGGCCGCGGGCCTGCTCCCGGGCCAGCAGGTGGACATCGTCGACGTGACCAACGGGGCGCGTCTGACCACGTACGCGATCGCCGGCGACCCGGGCTCCGGTGTGGTCTGCATCAACGGCGCCGCCGCGCACCTGGTGCACCCCGGTGACCTCGTGATCATCATCGCCTACGCGTTGCTGCCGGACGCCGAGGCGCGGACCTACAACCCCCGCGTGGTGCACGTCGACGCGGCCAATCGCATCGTGAGCATCGACGGGGACCCGGGTGCCGCTTCCGAAGGCCAGAGCACGGCGGCCATCGCCTGGGCCCGCGGCCCCCGGTGAGGCTCGCCCGCAGGCTGACCGGTCCCGAGCGTGGCTGGACGGTCTCCGCGGACGTCATCGTCGTCGGGTCCGGGATCGCCGGGCTGACCGCGGCCCTCGAGCTGCGCTCCCGGGTGCCGCGGGTGCTGCTGATCACCAAGAGCGTGCTGGCGTCCGGCTCGACGATCTGGGCGCAGGGCGGCATCGCCGCTGCGCTCGACCCGAGCGACACCCCGCAGGCACACCTCGAGGACACCCTGGTGGCCGGTGCGGGCATGTGCGATCCGAAGGCCGTCGAGATCCTGGTCAATGAGGGGCCCCAGCGGGTCCGTGAGCTCGCCGGCCTCGGTGCGGTGTTCGACACCGACGCCTCGGGCCAGATGTCGCTCGCCCGGGAGGGTGGGCACGGCACCCACCGGATCGCCCATGCTGGCGGGGACGCCACCGGCGCGGAGATCAGCCGTGCGCTGGTCGCCCGGATCGAGGCGGTGCGCAACGACCCGGGTATCGAGGTCATCGAGCACGCGTTGGTGCTCGACCTGCTCACCGGGGTGCCGGACGCCGACGGCCACCCGGGTCCGGTCTGCGGGGTGACCCTGCACGTGATCGGCGAGGGCACTCGGGACGGTGTCGGGGCGGCACTCGCCCGGGCCGTGATCCTCGCCACCGGCGGCATCGGCCAGGTGTACCCGTCGTCGACCAACCCGGCACTGGCCACCGGTGACGGCCTGGCCGCTGCGCTGCGGGCCGGCGCGCCGGTGGGCGACATGGAGTTCGTGCAGTTCCACCCGACCGTGCTGTGGCTGGGCGCCGGGGTCAAGGGCCAGCTGCCGCTGGTCTCCGAGGCGGTCCGCGGCGAGGGCGCCCTGCTGCTGGACACCGACGGCGTGCGGTTCATGCCGCAGGTGCACCCCCTCGCCGAGCTGGCCCCGCGCGACGTCGTCGCCCACGCGATCGTGCGCCGGATGGCGGTCACCGGGGCCGACCACGTCTACCTGGATGCCCGTCACCTCGGAGCCGACTTCGTGCGCGGGCGCTTCCCGACGATCCACCGGCGGCTGCTCGCCGAGGGCATCGACCTGGCGACGGACCTGGTGCCCGTCGCGCCGGCGCACCACTTCCACTCCGGTGGGGTGCTCACCGACCTGTTCGGTCGGGCCGGGATCGAGGGGCTGTACGCCGCCGGGGAGGCGGCCTGCACGGGCGTGCACGGGGCCAACCGGCTGGCGTCGAACTCGCTGCTGGAGGGCCTGATCTTCGCCCACCGGGCGGCGCACGACGTCGGGCAGCGGTTGTCCGCCGGTGAGCTGCCGCCGGTGGAGCCGCAGGAGCGCGCGGGCCCCTCTGCCCTCGTTGCCGCGGCCGCGCGGGGGCGGATCCAGCGTCTCGCCCAGCTGGGCCCCGGGGTGATCCGCAACGGCTACGCGCTGTCCGAGGCTGCGCGGCGCCTGGCGCTGGTTCGGGTGGACGCGCCCGGCGTGGTGGCCGAGCCGCAGCCCGCGGAGTGGGAGACCACGAACGTCCACCAGGTCGCGGTGGTGCTCACCGCGACGGCGTCCGAGCGCACGGAGAGCCGCGGCGGGCACTTCCGGGAGGACTTCCCGGTGCCGGACGACGCGTGGCGGCTGCGCCTGGTCGCTCGCCTCGACCCCGACAGCGAGCTCGTGGTGCAGCGTGCGCCGATCGGTGCGCCCGCGACGACCGCAGCCGCAGGCGTGTCGCCGGCCTGATCAGCCGCGCACCAGCTCCACGTCCGGCCGCGCCGCGTGCAGGGTCAGCAGGCCGCCGGAGAGGCTGGCCGAGTCGAACCCGGCTTGGTCCAGCACCCGGTGGGCGAGGTAGGACCGGAAGCCGCTGACGCAGTGCACGCGGACCGGACGTCCGCCGGCGGCGGTGCGTACCTCCTCGAGCCGCTCCCGCAGCTCGGTGTGCGGCACGTTCAGCGCGCCGGGCAGGTGCCCGCGGGCGTGTTCACGCGCGGTTCGGACGTCCAGCACGAGGGCGGTGTCCAGCACCTTGTCGAGCTCCTCGGGGTACCAGAGGCGCAGACTGCCGTCGAGCACGTTCTGCGCGACGAACCCGGCCATGTTGACGGCGTCCTTCGCCGAGCCATAGGGCGGCGCGTAGGCCAGCTCGAGCTCGGCGACGTCGTCGACGGTCATGCCCGCGAACAGCGCCGTCGCCAGCACGTCGATCCGCTTGTCGACGCCGTCCCGGCCGACCGCCTGTGCCCCGAGCAGCCGGCCGTCCGGGGCGAAGGTGATCGTGAGGTGCATCTGCTCGGCGCCCGGGAAGTAGCCCGCGTGATGGCCGGGGTGCACGTGCACGGTGTGGTAGGCGATGCCGGCACGCTGCAGCGTGTGCTGGCTGGCGCCGGTCATCGCGGCGGTGAGGCCGAACACCCGGAGCACCGCGGTGCCGAGCACCGGCCGCGCCCGCCGCGCGGGCGAGATCGCTCCGAGGATCGAGTCGGCGGCCCGGCGGCCCTGCCGGTTGGCAGGCCCGGCCAGCGGCACGGGGCCGACGAGGCCGGTGACCGCGTGGCGCACGGCCGCTGCATCGCCGACGGCCCAGATGTGCGGGTCGGACGTGCGCTGCTCGGAGTCCACGACGATCGCTCCCTGCGGTCCCAGCTCGAGCCCGGCGTCGGCGGCCAGTCTGCTGTCCGGGCGGACGCCAACCGAGAGCACGACGACGTCGCCCTCCAGGACCGACCCGTCGGACAGGTGGACCTCCGCGGTGGCGCGGTCGTCCAGGCCGTGGTGCTCGCCATCGACCTGGGCGGGGGAGGTCGTGATCGATTCGGCCGCGACGCCGACGTGCGTGCGCACCCCGTTGGCGCGAAGTTCGTCGTCGAGCAGCTGGGCCAGCTCGCGGTCCAGCGGCGGCAGCACGTGCGGGGCCAGGTCGACAAGATCGACCTCCAGGCCGCGGATCCGCAACGCCTCGGCGGTCTCGATCCCGATGAAGCCGGCACCGAGGACGACCGCGCGCCGGGCACCTGCGCCGACGACAGCCCGCAGGCCGTCGGCGTCGGGAACGGTCCGCAGGGTGTGTACCTGCGGCAGGTCGAGGCCCGGGACGGGCGGCCGGATGATGGTGGCGCCGGGGGCCAGGACCAGCGCGTGATAGGGCAGGACGACGTCCTCTTGGCCCGTCGCGGTGGTGTGCCGCGCGGTGACCGTGCGGTTCTCGCGGTCGATCGCGACGACGTCGTGGCCGATCCGCACGTCCAGGTCGAGCGCGGCACGCAGGGAGTCCGGGGTCTGCACCAGGAGGGCCGAGCGCTTCGGGATCTCGTCGCCGACGTGGTACGGCAGGCCGCAGTTGGCGAAGGAGACGTAGCCGCCGCGTTCCAGCACGACGATCTCGGCGTCCTCGGACAGGCGGCGGGCGCGCGCTGCGGCACTCATGCCACCAGCCACGCCACCGACGACGACGATCTTCATGGGTTTCCTCACGGGGGGCGTTCCAGGATCCGGCGCAGGGAGCACCGTTGGCACAGTGGGCGCAACGCCGGGCCCGGTACCGGAACTATACCCCCGGGGGTATCTATTCCAGTGGGGACGACGAGCCGGGACGACGGGCCGGCCCAAGCGCCCGTGCTGGCACACCCGGGCCACCCCGGGCGGCGCCGCGCTCAGGCGAGGGAGAGGAAGAGCTTCTGCAGCTTGGCCCGGTCGATGCCGGCCGCTTCCTCGCCCTGGGTGAGGCAACGCTCCAGGCCGGTGGAGATGATGGAGAAGCCCGCGCGGTCGAGGGCCCTGGAGGCTGCGGAGAGCTGGGTGACCACGTCGGCGCAGTCAGCGCCGGCCTCCAGCATCTTGATCACACCGCCGATCTGGCCCTGGGCGCGGCGGAGGCGATTGATGACCGGCGTCATCTCCTGGGGGTCGAGCTGCATGGTGCGGCATCCTTCCTCGCGTTCCTGCGGCGAGGTCATCGTGTCACGGTCCCGCCCGCGGCACGCCAGGCGACAAGCCCGCCGGACAGGCTGGTGGCGCGGTACCCCGCGGCCCGCAGTCGGGCGGCAGCGCCGCGGGAACGCATCCCGCTGGCGCACATCACCACCATGGGGGTGTCCTTGGCCAGTCGTCGGGCGTCCTGCTCGAGGCGTCCCAGCGGGATGTGCCGGGCGCGCGGCGCGTGCCCCGAACGCCACTCGCCGGGCTCGCGAACGTCGACCAGCGCCGCACCCTCGTCGAGCATGGCAAGGGCACGGTTCACGCGGACCGACCGGGGGAGCGCGTCGGGATCGCGGTGGAGCAGGCGGGAGACGATGCCAGGCACGTCGGTGTCCTTCCGTAGACAAGCTCTAACATACCCCCCCGGGTATAGCGACGGCTAGGCTCGCCCCGTGACCCTCGACCCCCTGTGGCTCCGCGCGACGGTGTCCCGTGCGCTCGACGAGGACCTGGGATCCGATCCGGGTCGGGACGTGACGACGCAGGCGACGGTGAGTCCGGACTCCCGCGGCACCGCGCACCTGGTGGCACGCGCGTCGGGCGTCGTCGCCGGACTCGTGGTGGTGCCGGAGGTGGTCGCGCAGGTGGCGGACCGCTTCGGCCTACCGCCGGTACACGTCGATACCAAGGTCGACGACGGCGCGGCGGTGCAGCCGGGGACCGTGCTCGCCGTGCTGTCCGGTCCGGTCCAGGTGCTGCTGATCGCCGAACGTACCCTGCTCAACCTGGTCAGCCGGGCGTCCGGGGTGGCCACGCACACCCGGCTCTGGGCGGACGCCCTTGCCGGCACGTCCGCCCAGGTGCTCGACACCCGCAAGACCAGCCCGGGTCTGCGTGCGCTGGAGAAGTACGCCGTGCGCTGCGGTGGCGGTACCAACAAGCGGATGGGCCTGTACGACGTGGCGATGATCAAGGACAACCACGTGGTCGCCGCCGGCTCGGTGGCCGCAGCGGTCCAGGCGCTGCGTGACGCCTTCCCGGAGGTCCCGGTGCAGGTCGAGGCGGAGACCCTCGAGCAGGCCATGGAGGCACTGGATGCCGGTGCGCGGTTCCTGCTGCTGGACAACATGCCGCTCGGGCTGCTCCAGCACGTCGTGGCGGCGGTCCGTGCTCGCGAGCCGGAGCTGGGGCCTGTGCAGCTCGAGGCCACCGGCAACCTCACACTGGACCGGGCGGCCGGGGTCGCGGCGACCGGTGTCGACTATCTCTCCGTCGGCGGCCTGACCCACTCCTCGCCGATCCTGGACGTCGCCCTCGACCTGTTGCCCCATAGGATCCCGGCGTGAGCCCCGCACGCCCGACCGATCCGCCCACCGACGCCGTCGAACCGGCCGAGGACCTGCCCGAGCAGATGAAGGTGCGCCGGGCCAAGCGGGACCGGATGCTGGCCGAGGGACGTCAGCCGTACCCGGCCGGGGTCCCGGTGACCCGGACCATCGCCGAGGTCCGCGCGCAGCACGTCGGGCTCGAGGCCGGCACCGAGACCGACGACGCCGCCGGCGTGGCCGGGCGGGTCGTGTTCCTGCGCAACACTGGCAAGCTCTGCTTCGCCACCGTGCAGGACGGCGAGGGCAACCGCCTGCAGGTCATGCTCAGCCAGGCCGTGGTCGGCCCGGAGTCCCTGGAGCAGTTCAAGACCGACGTCGACCTGGGCGACCACCTGTTCGCGCACGGGCGGATCATCAGCTCCCGACGTGGCGAGCTGAGCATCTTCGCCGACCGGTGGCAGATCGCCGCCAAGTCCCTGCGCCCGTTGCCCGTGCTGCACAAGGCGCTGTCCGAGGAGGCTCGGGTCCGCCAGCGCTGTGTCGACCTGATCGTCCGCCCCGCGGCGCGGGACATGGTCCGGTTGCGCGCCGCCGTCGTGCGCTCGCTACGCGAGAGCTTCCACCGGAGGGGCTACATCGAGGTGGAGACCCCGATGCTGCAGACTCAGCACGGCGGGGCGACGGCGCGGCCGTTCGTGACCCGCATGAACGTCTTCGACCTCGACCTGTACCTGCGGATCGCCCCCGAGCTCTTCCTCAAGCGCGCGGTCGTCGGCGGGGTGGAGCGGGTCTTCGAGATCAACCGGAACTTCCGCAACGAGGGTGCCGACTGGGCCCACTCGCCGGAGTTCGCGATGGTCGAGGCGTACGAGGCCTACGGCGACTACGACACCATGGCCACGCTGACAAGGGATCTGGTACAGACCGCCGCCCAGGACGCCCTCGGCACGACGAACGTCACGCTCGCCGACCGGACCGAGTACGAGCTCGGCGGGGACTGGGCGTCGATCAGCCTGTACGACTCGCTGTCGGAGGCGCTCGGCGAGCGGATCGACCCCGGTACGTCGATGGATCACCTGCTCGCCCTGGTGGAGCGGTTCGACCTCAAGGTCGATCTGGCGCGCCAGAACCACGGCAAGCTCGTCGAGGAGCTGTGGGAGCACCACGTCGGGCGCGGCCTGCACGCCCCGACGTTCGTGCGTGATTTCCCCGTCGAGACCAGTCCGCTCACCCGCGACCACCGCACCATCGGCGGTGTGGTCGAGAAGTGGGACCTCTACGTGCGCGGATTCGAGCTGGGAACTGCCTACTCCGAGCTCATCGACCCCGTGATCCAACGGCAGCGTTTCGAGGAGCAGGCCCGGATGGCGGCTGCCGGCGACGACGAGGCGATGCGCCTGGACGAGGACTTCCTGGCGGCGATGGAGCATGCAATGCCGCCGTCCGGCGGAATGGGCATGGGCATCGATCGGCTGCTCATGGCGATGACCGGTCTGGGGATCCGCGAGACGATCCTCTTCCCGCTCGTGCGGCCGGCGCACTGACGCGTGCGGCACACCGGTGACCGTCCCTGGTTCCACGACGTAGGATCCCGGGCATGAGCACCTTCCTTGACGCGGCGGCGGCATTGGTGCCGTCCGTCGCCGTCGGGCTCATCTTCTGGTTCGCGATGCGTGCCATCATCCGCGCTGATCGGCGGGAGCGCGCCGCAATGGCACGTAAGGAGGCCGCATCTCAGCCCTCTGAATCACACAGGGAATAGTCACCTGCCGCTGCTGTGGCCACCGAGCGTGCTGTAACGTATTGTGCGACAGCACGCTCCCGCGTGCTTTTCCGCCGGAGGAGAGAAGGAATCGATGGCACAGAAGGTTCAGGTCGTCCTGGTCGACGACATCGACGGTGGGACAGCGGACGAGACCGTGACCTTCGCCCTCGACGGCGTCGCGTACGAGATCGACCTCACCACCGCCAACGCAGCCCGGCTGCGCGACGCACTGGCCCCGTGGGTCGGCAGTGGCCGTCGCGTCGGTGGTCGTGCCCGGACGGCGCGACGCGGCGCCGGCCGGAGCTCAGGTGGCCGGAACACCGAGATCCGCGAGTGGGCCCGGTCCAACGGCTACAAGGTCAGCGACCGGGGCCGCATCCCGGCCGAGGTCAAGGCCGCCTTCGACGCCCACTGACCCAGACACCGCGACGAGGGGCCCGGGAGCGCATGCTCCCGGGCCCCTCGTCGTCCGGTGTGCCAGGTCAG
>JBBRCL010000028.1:0-35130 GCA_038204895.1 Actinomycetales bacterium
CGAAGACGAACACCACACCACCCTGGGGACCCTCGAGAACCCCCCCGGACGGGCCGATCGAACGGGCCCCCGCGGGAAGCATCGCCAACACCGGCTGACTCACTCGGACCATCCTGCACCCCCACCTAGGCGTTACAGCAACGATCTCAGATCAGGCGCGACGAAACCCGACCGACACGCACGAAACAGCAGGTCAAACCCCCAACCGGTCACCAAACCCAGTCGCTATGTCAGGAGTTCTGGGATCAGCCAACGGATCGAGCTCTCCTCGTCGCGGCCGCGTACGTCGTCCTCCAACGGGACAACGATGTGCTGCTCCAGCTGCGCCGCGGCACCGGCTACCTGGACGAGCACTGGGCCGTCCTGGCCGGCCATCTCGAGGCAGGCGAGACGATCACCCAGGCCGCCGTGCGCGAGGCGGCCGAGGAGTCCGGGGTGGTGATCGACGTCGCCGACCTGGAGCCGCTGACCACGCTGCACCGGTTCATCCCCGGCGGCCCGCAGATCGAGCAGCGGTGCGACTACTTCTTCCGGGCCCGCCGCTGGGCCGGGGAACCACGCCTGATCGAGTCGCACAGGGCCGCAGACATGCGCTGGTTCCCGCTCGACCACCTCCCGGAGCCGGTCGTCCCGCACGAGCTCGCGGTCCTGCGCCACCTGACCGACGGCGAAGTGCCGCCGGCGATCGCCGTGGTGACGCCGATCGGCTGACCGGCGGCGCAAGCATCTCGTCGATCGCAGGTCGGCGGGGCCGCCGTCCGTTGGCCTACTTCTTGCGGGCCGCCTTCTTCCCGGGCGCCTTCTTCACCGGTGCCTTGCGCGCGGCGGTGCGTTTCGCGGCGGGACGTCCCTTCTTGGCCGGCCCGTTCGCCCGCTTCTCGGCGAGCATCTCGGCCGCCCGCTCCAGGGTCACGGACTCCACGGCGTCGTCCTTGCGCAACGTCGCGTTGGTCTCGCCATCGGTCACGTACGGCCCGAACCTGCCGTCCTTGACCACCACCGGCTTGCCGGACACCGGGTCCGCGCCCAGCTCGCGCAACGCGGCCGACGACGGTGTCCCCCGCCCGCGCTTGGGCTCGGCGTACACCGCGAGCGCCTCCTCGAGCGTGATGTCGAAGATCGAGTCCTCGCCCGGCAGCGTCCGCGAGTCGGTGCCCTTCTTCAGGTACGGCCCGTACCGCCCGTTCTGCGCGGTGATCTCCTCACCGGTCGCCGGGTCGACGCCCACAACCCGGGGCAGCGAGAGAAGCCGCAACGCGTCCTCGAGGGTGACGGTCTGCAGCTGCATCGACGCGAACAGTGACGCCGTGCGCGGCTTGGGCCGGCCGGCCAGCGCCTTCTTGCGCTCAGTTGCCGACAGACCCTCGTCCAGCTCGGGCTTCGGCAGCAGCTCGGTCACGTACGGCCCGTACCGCCCGGTGCGCGCAACGATGGTCGTGCCGGTCGCCGGGTCAGTCCCCAGCACCGCGTCACCGTCCGGCTGCGTGTCCAGCAGCTCGCGTGCCTTCTGCACGGTCAGCTCATCCGGCGCCAGGTCCTCGGGCACCGAGGCACGGCGCGGGGCGCCGTCCTGCCCGGGAGCGTTGGCGTCCTCCAGATACGGCCCGTACCGGCCCACCCGCAACGTGATGCCATCGCCGATCTCGACCGTGTTCACCTCGCGGGCGTCGATCTCGCCGTGCCCCTCGACCAGGTCGCGCAGACCCTGGCCGGCGGACCCCTCGGACCCGTCACCGAAGTAGAACCGGGTCAGCCACGTGACGCGGTCCTTCTCGCCGGCCGCGATCGCGTCCAGGTCCTCCTCCATCGCAGCGGTGAAGTCGTAGTCCACCAGCCGGTCGAAGTTCTCCTCGAGCAGCCGGGTCACCGCGAACGCCAACCAGCTGGGCACCAGTGCCTGCCCCCGGTTGGTCACGTACCCGCGGTCCTGGATCACCGAGATCGTCGACGCGTACGTCGACGGCCGGCCGATCCCGCGCTCCTCGAGGGCCTTGACCAGGCTCGCCTCGGTGTACCGGGGCGGCGATGAGGTGCGGTGGCCGTCCGCGTCCAGCGCGAGCGCCAGCAGGGCGTCCCCGGCCGACATCTGGGGCAGCCGTGCCTCTCGCTCCTCGCGGCCCGCGCCGCCGGCGTCCTCGGCGTACCGCTCGACGTCGTGCCCTTCCTCGTAGGCGGCAAGGAAGCCCCGGAAGGTGATCACGGTGCCCGACGCCGCGAACACGGCTTCGGTGAGCCCGTCACCCAGGCCCGCCACCCGGGCCGAGGCGCCGAGGCGCACCGACGCCGTCGACCCCCGCGCGTCCGCCATCTGCGACGCGACGGTCCGCTTCCAGATCAGCTCGTACAGCCGGTACTGGTCACCGGACAGCTCACGGGCCACCTGGGCAGGGGTGCGGAAGTGGTCGCCGGCGGGCCGGATGGCCTCGTGCGCCTCCTGGGCGCCCTTGCTCTTGGACGCGTACGCCCGCGGGGCGGCCGGCACGTACTCCGGGCCGTACAGATCGGCCGCCTGACGGCGCGCCGCGCCGATCGCCTGGGCGCTCAGCGCCGGCGAGTCGGTCCGCATGTAGGTGATGTAGCCGTTCTCGTACAGCGCCTGCGCCACCCGCATGGTCTGCCGCGAGGCCATCCGCAGCTTCCGGGCCGCCTCCTGCTGCAGGGTCGACGTCGTGAACGGCGCCGCCGGCTTGCGGGTGTACGGCTTGGTCTCGACGTCGAGCACCCGGAACGGGGCGTCGGTCAGCGCCGCCGCACACGCCCGGGCCGTCGCCTCGTCGAGGTGCCGGATGCCGGCGGCGGTCGCCCGCAGCCGTCCCTGGTCGTCGAAGTCGCGCCCGGTGGCCACCCGCTGCCCGGCCAGCTGCACCAGGCGGGCGTCGAACGCCCCAGCCTCGTCGGTTGGCTCCTCCTGACGGAACGTGCCGCGCACGTCCCAGTAGTCGGCCGCCCGGAACGCCATCCGCTCGCGCTCCCGCTCGACCACCATCCGGGTGGCGACGGACTGCACGCGTCCCGCCGACAGACCCTGCCGCACCTTGCGCCAGAGCACCGGCGAGACCTCGTACCCGTACAGCCGGTCGAGGATCCGTCGGGTCTCCTGGGCGTCCACCAGCCGCTCGTCCAGCTCCCGGGGGCTGGCCAGCGCCCGTTGGATGGCCTCCCGGGTGATCTCGTGGAAGACCATCCGCTTGACCGGGACCGTCGGCTTCAGCTCCTCGAGCAGGTGCCAGGCGATCGCCTCGCCCTCGCGGTCCTCGTCAGTGGCGAGCAGCAACTCGTCGGCGCCCTTGAGCGCCCGGCGCAGCTCCGCCACCTTCCTTCTCTTGTCGGCGTCGACCACGTAATAGGGCGTGAACCCGTTGTCCACGTCGACGGCGAACTTCCCGAACGGCCCCTTCTTCATCTCGGCCGGCAGCTCGGAGGGTTGGGGCAGGTCGCGGATGTGGCCGACGGACGCCTCGACGGTGTAGCCGGCACCGAGATACCCGGCGATCGTTCGCGCCTTGGCTGGCGACTCAACGATCACGAGCGTGCGACCTGGCATGCGGACCTGCTTCCTGGATGAACCGTTGCGACCGAGGGGCCGTCGGCAGCGCACTCTACGGCCTGTCGTCAAGTGCTGACCGTGATCCCCGGTTCCGTGAGGTGCAGCAGGAGCAGCACGGCGCCGAACATCAGGCACACCGCGGCGACGATCCCGAGCGCACCACCACCGTAGGCGGTGAGCAGCTCGGACCTCTGCTCCAGCCCGGTGGAGTGCCACGTCCCGGTCACCTTCTCCAGGGCGCCAAGGGTCTGTTGGATGGCCACGACCGCCGCAGCCCCGACCACCAGACCGACGGCGACCAGGAGGCTGGTCGCGGTTCGCTCGCGGCGGATCTCGATCCCGGAGCCCGCCGACCCGGCCGGACCGAGGGCACGCACCAGGCAGGTCCAGGCCAGCACCAGCAGGACCGCCGCGACCACGTCGCCGGGCCGGTGCCAGGCGCCCACCAGCGTCGAGATCCCCGTTCCGGCCGTGTAGACGGCCCCCGCCACCGCCGCCGCGGCGCGGAGCCGCCGCGGGACCACGAGCACCAGAGCCACCGCGCACGACGCCGCCGCGGTGGCGTGCCCGCTCGGCAGCGTGTTGCCCAGCCGTCCGCCGACACCGAGGTCGGGTCGGTCCACCAGGCCGACCTTGAGGAGCTGGGCGGTCAGGTTGGCCCCGGCCATGAACAGGGCCACCTGCCCCGCCAGCAACCACCGGCGCCGGATCAGGGCGACCACGACCGCCACGACCAGCACGGCCGCGATGAACGGCACGGAGATGAGGTCGAGCACCGGCTCGGCCACCTGCCACAGGCGGGTGCGTCCCAACTCGGCCCCCTCGAGAGCCGCCTGGTCCAGCAGCTGACCGGTCCTGGTCCCCACGAAGGCGCGCCAGACCACCCAGACCCCGGCCGCCGCGGCCGCCGCGCCCAGGACCGCGAGAGCGCGGGCCGCCACCTCGCGTACGCTCGACCGCCACGGCGTCTGGGGGTCGAGGACGGGGGCGGGCACCAGATCACGGTAGGCGATGACCGCGCTGCACGGAGAACCGGCGGGTTCCCGGGTCGGGTGAACCGGGCGATGTCGACGTTCGGCGCTAGCCTTCCGCCATGCCGATCACGGTCCCGCCGCCCGTGCTGCGCACTGCCGCCGTCCGCTTCGGCGTCGACCCCGGCGGCCTCGATGCCCTCGAGCGTGGCGGCGCCCCGGACGGCGCGGTGTTCCCCTGCCGGCGGGACGGTCGTGACGCGTTCCTCAAGATCAAGCCGGTCGCGGCCGACGGCCTCGACGCCGAGCGGGACCGGATCGACGTCGTGCGCTACCTGCGCGGGCGGGTCGGGGTGCTCAGCTACCTGCCATCCCTCGACGGTCACCTGCTGGAGGTGGTCACGGACGACGACGGGGGCGCCGGCGTCGTCACGCTCACACAGCGGGCACCCGGCCGGCACCTGACCATGCCGGAGGACTTCACGCCCGAGATCATCCGCGCCTGGGCCGGCACCCTCGGCCGGATCCACGCGGCGATGCGCCACCATGACGGAGGCGCGCACCTGCCCACCTGGCGCGACGAGCACGCGATGTTCCTCGCGGGGTGCCGGGACCACGCCGTCGGGCAGGTGTGGCGCGAGCTCGGCGAGGAGATGGGGCGACTGCCGACGGATCCGGCCGGCTTCGGCGTCGTGCACAACGACCTGCACGCGGGGAACCTGCTGCTCGGACCCGACGGCCGGGTGACGGTCCTGGACTTCGACGTCTGCGCGCGGCACTGGTACGCGACCGACCTGGCGATCCTGCTGGTCCATCCCATCTGGGACCTGCGCCGCAAGGACCCGTCGGCCATCCCGCCGTTCGTCGACACCGCGCTCGCGGCGTACGCCGCGCAGTACCCGCTGCCCGCGGAGCACCTGGCCCACGTGCCGCTGCTGATGCGGTACCGGATGGCCCTGTTCGTGCTGGCCATGGCCGGGGAGCTGGGTGACGCCCCACGACCGCCCTGGCTGGCCGAGATCCGCGCCTGGGTGCTCTCCGGGGAGCCGGTGGCGGACATCCGGTTCGGGCGATCCCACAGGCGGGACACAGGGATTCCATAGAAAGGCGTGACCCAACGGGACGACAATGGCGGGATGGATCGACGTGCCACGCCTGAACGCCTCACCCGTGAGGACGGCTCCGCCGTGCGTGTCCTGGTGGTCGACGACGAGCCGATGCTGGGCGACCTGCTCTCCACCGCGCTGCGGTACGAGGGCTGGCAGGTCGAGACGGCCCTGAACGGCCGTACCGCGGTCCGGACCGCCACGTCACTCGACCCGGACGTCGTGGTGCTGGACGTGATGCTCCCTGACATGTCCGGGCTGGACGTGCTACGCCGCCTGCGCGAGGCGCGGCCCCGCATCCCCGTGCTCTTCCTGACCGCCAAGGACGCCGTCGAGGACCGGATCGCGGGGCTCACCGCCGGTGGCGACGACTACGTCACCAAGCCGTTCAGCCTCGAGGAGGTGGTGGCCCGGTTGCGTGCCCTGCTCCGCCGGACCGGAGCCACCACGCAGTCCACCGAGGCCCACCTGGTGGTCGGGGACCTGGTGCTGGACGAGGACAGCCACGAGGTGTTCCGCGCCGGTGCGGAGATCCACCTGACCGCCACCGAGTTCGAGCTGCTCCGCTACTTCATGCGCAACCCGCGGCGCGTGCTCTCAAAGGCGCAGATCCTTGACCGCGTCTGGCAGTACGACTTCGGCGGGCAGGCGAACATCGTCGAGCTCTACGTCTCCTACCTGCGGCGGAAGATCGACACCGGCCGGGCGCCGATGATCCACACTCTGCGCGGGGCGGGATACGTGCTCAAGCCGGCGGGCGCAGGGTGACATGAGACGCCGGCGCTGGCCGCTCCGCTACCGCCTCGCGGCACTCGTCATCGCACTGCTCGCCGCCGTCGGTGCCGTGATCGGTGTGGTGTCAACCCTCGCGCTGCGCTCGTCCCTGCTCGACCAGCTCGACAACGAGCTGACGGAGGCCAGTGCCCGCGCCTTCCGCGCCGAGTCCCCCACACCGAATGGCATGCCACCGGGCCTCGAGGTGCCCGGGCAGGGCGTCGGCACCGTGCTCCTCTTCATCCGCAACGGTGTGCCCGCCGGCGGCTACATCACCCCGGAGGGCGCGCTTGAGAGGCTCACCCGCGATGAGGGCGCGGCGCTCCTGGCAGCGGCGGGCGCGGGGATCGGCTCGGTCGACCTCGGCCGGCTCGGCACCTATCGGGTGATCGCTGCGACGACGCCGGACGGGACACTGCAGGTCACCGGCTTGTCCACCGCCGCCGTCGACGCGACCGTCCAGCGGCATGTGATCACCACCGTCGCCGTGACGCTGACCGGCCTGCTCCTTGGCGGGTTGTTCGGTGTGGCGCTGGTCCGACGTGAGCTGCGACAGCTCGACCGCGTCGCCGCCACCGCCACCCGCGTCGCGCAGCTGCCCCTGCACCGAGGTGAGGTGGACCTCTCCGACCGCGTCCCGGAGGCAGACACCGACCCCGGCACCGAGGTGGGCAAGGTCGGCGCGGCACTCAACCAGCTCCTGGGACACGTGGAGAACGCCCTCGCGGCACGCCAGGCGTCCGAGACGCAGGTCCGCCGCTTCGTCGCGGACGCCAGCCACGAGCTCCGGACGCCGCTGGCCTCGATCCGCGGCTACGCCGAGCTGGTCCGCCGGGTCCCCGAGGAGGTGTCACCTGACGTGCTGCACGCCGTCGGCCGGGTCGAGTCCGAGGCCGTCCGGATGACGACGCTGGTGGAGGACCTGCTGCTGCTGGCCCGGCTGGACGCCGGTCGGTCTCTGGAGAGGGAACCGGTCGACCTCACTGCTCTGGCCGCCGACGCCGTCGCCGACGCGCACGCTGCAGGTCCGGACCACACGTGGCGGCTGGTGCTCGCGGACGTGGCGGACGCCGACGACGAACCGACCGAGGCGCTCGTGCGCGGCGACGACCATGCCCTGCGGCAGGTCCTGGCCAACCTGCTCTCCAACGCCCGCGTGCACACCCCTGCCGGAACCACCGTCACCACCAGCATCAGCGAGCACGAGGGCGCAGTGCTGCTCTCGGTCCGCGACGACGGCCCCGGCATCCCGCCGGATCTGCAGGAGCGGTTGTTCGACAGGTTCAGCCGGGGCGACGCGGCGCGCTCGCCGGGAACCGGGTCCACCGGGCTCGGACTGGCGATCGCGGACGCCGTCGTGCACGCACACGGAGGCCACATCGAGGTGGACGGGCCGCCAGGCGCCACGACGTTCACGGTGACCTTCCCCGTGGCGCAGCCCACGCCGCCGGAGCAGTCCTCCGGTGCGCCCGCGCCCGCGCCGAGCACGCCGCCACCTCCGCCGGCACCCGCACCGGCACCCGAAGCACCCCAGCCGTAGGCCGTCGCGCCCGAACATCGTCCGGCAGCAGGAAGCCGTCCTGGCGGGCTCAGGGCCACCACACGTCCACGACGACGGGGAGGTGGTCGCTCGCCCGCCTGGCAACCTCGTCGTCCACGACGCGTGCGCCCGACGCGACAAGGCCTCCGCTGCCCAGGACCGCGTCGATCCGCCGTACGGCCGCGCTCGCCGGGTACGTCGGGCCGGCGCCGGGGGCGAGGTCACGCAGCTGGAGCGCCAGACGCCGCCAGCTCGAACCGCCGGGCACCTCGTTCAGGTCCCCGGCGACGATGCACCCGGCTCCCGCGGCGGCCCGGACCACCGGCATCAGGCGGACCAGGTGGCGCGAGCGCTCAGCGGCGACCAGGCCGAGATGGATGCTGATCACCCGCACACCCGCGACGTCGGCGATCGCCAGCCCGCGGCGGGTGCGCCCGGGCCGCCACGGCAGCCGGAGCGAGCGAGCCAGGGTCACCGACAGCCCCGGACGCACCAGGATGGCCGTGGTCCTCGCCCCGCCCCCCGACACCACCGGGACCAGACCGGCGCCCTCCGCGAGCCGTCGCAGCCGCAGGCGTCCACCAGGTCCGCGCGGCGGCTCCTGGAGCGCGACGACGTCAGGCCGGCACGAGCGGAGGACCTCGACGGCGGCAGCGCGGTCGCCGCGGAACTGCCGCACGTTGTAGGTCATCACTCGCAGGGGGGCCACGCGGGCCATTGTGCTCTCCCTGCCGGCGACATGATCAACGATCGTTGGTCCCTCTGGACCGATACACCTTCCCAATAACCACTTACTTCGGTACATTTCGTAAGTCACCCGCGCGCCCGTCGTGGTTGAGCGTCCCGTCCTGGAGGTTCGATGAAGAGCCGAGCAGATCTCCGCATGTCCCCCTCATCGCGTCGATCTCGGCCGCAGCCGTCATCGGCGCGTTGTTCATCCCGGCCGCGGCTGCGACCAGCACGCCGACTGTCGCCACCGCGCTCCCCGCGGGCCAGGTCCGCGTCGTCGACCCGGATGTCACCGCTGCGACGGCCTCCCTGTTCAACTACCTGCAGGACGTCCGCGGCGAGGCCACCCTCTTCGGGCACCAGCACACCACGTCCTTCGGTGTGACGATCGGCACCGCTGACGGCACCACCTCGGACGTGAACAACGGCGTCGGCGACTTCCCGGCCATCTTCGGCTGGGACACCCTGATCCTGCAGGGCGACGAGCGCCCCGGCCAGGCAGCCAACACGACCGATCAGAACATCGCTGCCTTCGCCGACTACATCCAGAAGGCGGACGCGATCGGCGGCATCAGCACGATCAGCGCGCACATGGAGAACTTCGTCACCGGCGGCAGCTTCTATGACACCACCGGCGACACCCTGCGCGCCGTCCTGCCTGGTGGCGCCAAGCACGACGCGCTCAAGGCCTACCTGGACAACATCGCCACGCTCGCCGGCTCGATCCACGACGCCGACGGCAACCTCATCCCGATCATCTTCCGGCCGTGGCACGAGAACGCCGGCTCATGGTTCTGGTGGGGCGCTGCGTACGGCTCCCCCGGTGAGTACGCCGAGCTGTACCGGTTCACCGTCGAGTACCTGCGCGACGTCAAGGGCGTGCACAACTTCCTGTACGCGTTCTCCCCGGGCGGCGGGTTCGGTGGTAACGCCGACACCTACCTGCACACCTACCCCGGCGACGCCTACATCGACATCCTGGGCTACGACAGCTACGACAACGGCCAGGCCGGCGCCGCATGGCTCAACGGCATCGTCACCGACCTCGGCATGATCGCCGACCTGGCGGACGCACGGGACAAGATCTCGGCGTTCACCGAGTTCGGTGTCTCCACCAGCGGCCTCCTGCCCAACGGCGAGAACGCCAACCTGAACTGGTTCACGGACGTCCTGAACGCGATCAAGGCGGACCCGAGGGCCAGCCGGCACATGAGCTGCTGCCGGACTTCCAGGCCTATGCAGCCGACCCGTTCAGCTACTTCGCCGGCGACCTGACGGGGGTGTTCGACCGGACCGTCACGACAGTCGCGAACGACCCGCTCGTCCACCTGGTGAGCCCGGCCGACGGGTCTCGTGTCGCAGCGACGCCGACGACCGTTCACGCCAAGGTGGTCGGGACCACTGCCGACCGGGTCTTCCTGACCGTCGGCGCCGACCCGAGCCCGATCGAGCTGACGCTCGACGCGGACGGGTTCTGGTGGAGCGGGGTCTGGGCCGTCCCGGCCGAGAGCCTCAACAACAGCACAGTCGCCGTGCGGGTCCACGTGATCGAGGGTGGGGTCGAGACGCTGACCGATGACGCATCGGTGGTCCTCGGGCCCAAGCCGACCTTCGCGCCCGGGGTCGTCGACGACTTCGAGGGCTACGGGGACGACAACGCGCTCCGCGCGGAGTACGTGCAGTACAACACCAACACCATCTCCCTCGAGACCGGGTCCGTCGGCCAGGGCACCAAGGCCATGCGGGTGTCCTACGACTTCGCGGCGCAGGAGTACACCGGCGTCGGGAAGCAGATCTCCGGTGACTGGTCCGGCTTCGGTGAGCTCTCGTTGTGGATCGACCCGGACGCGTCGAACAACAAGCTGGTCCTGCAGCTGCAGGCCGGCGGCGTGTCCTACGAGGCCTACCGCTCGCTCGCCAGCGACGACCCCTACGAGATCTCGATCCCGTGGGCGGACTGGCGCCCGGCGTCCTGGGACACCTCGCACGCCGATCGCCGGATCACGTTCGAGGACCTGCAGGCGCTGAGCCAGTTCAACGTCTACATCAACTCGGTTCCCGAGCAGGTGGCCACCAGCGGGTCGGTCGTGGTGGACAACATCCGCGCAACGGGCACCCCGCCGCCGCCGGTCTTCTCCGACGTCACGCGTGATCACCCGTTCTACAAGGAGATCATGTGGCTCTACGACCAGGGGCTCGACAACGGCTACCGGGACGGGAAGTTCCACCCGAACTGGATCGAGAGGCGTCAGGATGCGACGTCGCTGCTGTACCGCTACGTGGGCGCTGAGTTCACCGCGGACAACACCCCGACGTACCGGGACGTTCGGACCCGCCACCCGTTCTACACGGAGATCGAATGGCTGGTCGCGCAGGGGCTGGTCGACGTACCGACCGGACGCAATCCCGAGTTCAAGCCGAGCGCACCCCTCGACCGGGCGACCGCAGCCTCGCTGCTGTACCGACTGGCCGGGTCTCCTGCGGTGGAGATCACCCAGGTGTTCAAGGACGTGCCGACCGCCACTCCCAGCACCGCCGGCCGTCACGGGCCGTGCAAACACCTGCGTTCCTCCGCCGTCGTCGACGCCGACGCCATCGCGTGGGCAGTGCAGACGGGGGTCATCACGCCGAAGTCCGCGACGGTCTTCGGCGTGCGCGAGCCGGTTCGCCGGCAGGACACGGCGGCGTACCTCTACCGGTACGATGCCCTGCCCGACCCGTTCGTGCTGCTCTACGACTTCGAGAGCGGCACGCAGGGCTGGACCCCGGCGTCATGGGACCCGCGTGGTTCCGTCGCGGCGGTGAACGGCAACCTGCAGGTGACGGCCGACGCCGCCGGAGACTGGTTCGGCCTTGACCAGGGCGGCACCGACCTGACCGGGCGGACGACGCTGTCGTTCGACCTGGACAGCGCCACCGCCGGCACCTCGTTCAACTACGCCCTGAAGCTCGGCCCGGACTGGACCTGGTGCCAGGGTGCCGACTGGGTGTGGGTCGACTCGTCGGCCGCGCCCACCACCGTGGACCTCGACCTGACGACGATGAGCCCCGAGTGCCAGGCACTCGCCTCGAACTTCAAGGGTCTGTTGATCTACTTCCAGAACGGAGTCTTCGAGATCGACAACGTGCGCGTGTCCTGACACGTCACATCCGCCGGTAGCCGCGGCGCACACCTGGTGACGGCCCGTCCCATCCACCCGGGACGGGCCGTCGCCAGGTGTGAGGCGGACGCGGTCGACCCACAGCCGCTGATCGATGCCGGCCGGTGCCCGAGGCCGCGTGCCACGATGGCCGCAGCAGGGGCAACGGGGCCCCGACACGCATCCACCAGGAGACCGTCATGCGCCCCACCCGGACCACCGCCCGTGCGCTTCTCGGCCCGCTGGCGGCCGCCGCGCTCCTGCTCGCAGCCTGCTCGGGACCCGCAGCCGACGACGACGCGCCCTCGTCCGGCCGGGCGGAGGAGTCCCCGGCTGCGCCGGACAAGGCAGCGGACCCCGACAAGGGCGACCCCGCTGACGTCTCCGCTGCGGCGTCGTGCATCGTGGGCGAGTGGGTGACGGACCCCGCGTCGATCGAGGCCGTGACCATCGCCTCCGCCGGGCTCATCGGGATGGACATGACCGTGGTGGTCACCGGCGACTCCATCGTCGCCTTCGGCGCCGACGGGACGATCTCGACCTCGTACGTCGACCAGGTGGTCGAGTTCACCGTGGCTGTGCAGGGTCAGGAGATGCACGGCGTCACCCGGGCGAACGGGCTGATCACCGGCTTCTACACGGCGACCGACACCGAGATCACCCAGTTCGACCTGGACACCAGTGGCCTGACGATGCAGACCGAGATCTCCCTCGACGGCGAGCCGATGGATCTGCCCGACAGCTCGCAGGACCTGCTGGCCGCAAGCGAAGCAGGCGGGACGCTGACGTTCACCTGCTCCGGGAACCAGATGCAGACGGTCCCCGTCGTCCCGGGTGTCGACACCTCCGCCTATGCGACGGTGCTGCACCGCCGCTGACCGGCGGCGACCCGGCCGGGACCTAGACCAGGTGCGCCTCGTGCTCCAGCCGACCGTCGCGGTCCACGCGGGCCGCCCGTAGCCGGGAGAGCACGACAGCGCCGAACGCGACGCCCGCGGCCGTGATGGCGATCGCCAGCCGCGCGGCGTGGTTCGCCTGGGAGCCGAGGCTGATCTGCACCACCGCCGGTGCGATCAGCAGCGCCACCAGGTTCATCACCTTGATCAGCGGGTTGATCGCGGGCCCGGCGGTGTCCTTGAACGGGTCGCCGACGGTGTCCCCGATCACCACTGCCGCGTGCGCCTCGGAGTTCTTCCCGCCGTAGCGCCCGTCCTCGACGATCTTCTTGGCGTTGTCCCAGGTGCCCCCGGAGTTGGCCAGGAACACGGCCATCAGCACCCCGGCCGCGATCGCGCCGGCCAGGAAGCCGGCCAGCGGACCGACACCCAGGCCGAAGCCCACCGCGATCGGGGCGAAGAAGGCGAGCAGGCCGGGGGTCACGAGCTCCCGGAGCGAGTCGCGGGTGCAGATGTCAACGACCCGCCCGTACTGCGGCCGCACCTCACCGGTCATGATCCCCGGCATCTCGCGGAACTGACGGCGCACCTCGAACACGATCGCCCCGGCGGCGCGCGTCACGGCGTCGATCGCCAGCCCGGAGAACAGGAAGACGGTGGCGGCCCCGAGGATCACACCCACCAGGGTGATCGGCGAGACCACCTCGTACGAGACCATCGCCAGGGCGGTCCCGGAGGTGTCGATCGCGTCGCCAAGGGCCGCGACGGCCTGGCGCACCGCATCGGTGTACGACCCGAAGAGCGCCGTCGCGGCGAGCACCGCCGTCGCGATCGCGATCCCCTTGGTGATCGCCTTGGTGGTGTTGCCCACCGCGTCCAGATCGGTGAGCACCTGGCTGCCGCGGGGGTCGACGTCGCCGGACATCTCCGCGATCCCCTGCGCGTTGTCGCTGACCGGGCCGAAGGTGTCCATCGCGACGATCACGCCGACGGTGGTGAGCAGCCCGCAACCGGCCAGCGCGATCAGGAACAGGGAGAGCGTCACCGAGCCGCCGGAGATCAGGAACACCCCGCAGATCGCGGCCGCGATGATGCCTGCCGTGTAGACCGCGGACTCGAACCCGACCCCGATGCCGGAGAGCACAACGGTTGCCGGCCCGGTCAGGGAGGTGCGCGCCACATGGATCGTCGGCTTGGAGGTGGTGCCGGTGAAGTAGCCGGTCACCCACAGGATCACCCCGGCGAGCACGACGCCGATGAACACCGCCAGCGTCGCCACCACCCTGGGGTCGGCGACGTGGGTGGCCAGACCCTCGCTCACCCCGCGCAGCTCGGCGAACGACGAGGGCAGGTACACGAACGCCGCGACGGCGGACAGCAGGGCGCCCACCAGGGCGGACAGGTAGAACCCCCGGTAGATGGCGCGCAGTCCGTTCTCCCGGCCGAGGATCCGGGTGAACAGCACCCCGACCGCCGCCGTGAACGCCCCGGCGGCGGTGACGATCAGCGGAAAGATCATGCCCTGCTCGCCGAACGCGACCTTGCCGAGGATCAGGGCGGCGACCAGGGTCACCGCGTACGACTCGAACAGGTCGGCGGCCATCCCGGCGCAGTCCCCGACGTTGTCGCCGACGTTGTCGGCGATGGTCGCGGGGTTGCGCGCGTCGTCCTCGGGGATGCCGTGCTCGACCTTGCCGACCAGGTCGGCCCCGACGTCGGCCGCCTTGGTGAAGATGCCGCCACCCACCCGCATGAACATCGCCAGCAGCGCTGCCCCGAAGCCGAAGCCCTCGAGCACCGCCGGTGCGTCGCCGCGGTAGATCAGCACGACGGTGGAGGCCCCCAACAGGCCGAGCCCGACCACCGACATGCCGACGACGCCGCCGGTCCGGAAGGCGATCCTTGCCCCCGTGGCCCGTCCGCCGCGCTCCCCGGCAGCGGCCGCGACCCGCACGTTGGCGCGCACCGCCAGCCACATGCCCAGGTAGCCGATCACCGCCGAGAAGCCGGCGCCCAGCAGGAAGAAGACCGACCGCCCGACCCGGATCCCGGTGTCGCCCGGCAGCAGGAACAGCAGCCCGAACACCACGGCGGCGAAGAGCACCAGGGTGCGGAACATCCGGTTGAGGTACGCCGCGGCACCCTCCTGGACGGCCTGGGCGATCAGCTGCATGCGTGGTGTGCCCTCGTGCGCGGCGAGCACCTGTCGGCGCAGAACCTCGGCGAAGGCCAGCGAGACGACCCCGATGACGGCGATCACGCTGACGGTGACGAGGCTCGAGGTACCGAGCGAGGGCATCCGTCCTCCTGTACGTCGGTGCCGACACGGCATCGTCGCCGGCAGCGCGCGGCCCCCTGTGCCGCGGAAAGGCCGCAGTCTACGTGCGACGTGTGGCAGAGGTGTGGGCCGGCCCTGGCGGGACTCGGCCCCACCCGGCTCGGACTGACCAACGAACCCCAACGTTTCCTGGTCACCGGGCGTCATGCTCAGTGAAGGGGACGGACCCGACGTGCGGACCCGCCCTCACCGACAAGGAGGATGACGATGGCCGCCTGGGAGCAGTCCCTCCAGGAGCTGGTCCGCACCCGCGGCACGGCGCTCGTCGGCTACGCGTACCTGCTCTGCGGTGACCGCCGCGAGGCCGAGGACCTGGTGCAGGACGCGCTGGTCAAGACCTACGCCCGCGGCCGCGTCGGCACCCACCCGGACAACGTGGAGGGCTACGTGCGCCGGGCCATCCTGAGCACGTTCCTTGACGGCTTCCGTCGGCGCAAGCGCTGGGCGGCGGTGCGCCACCTGGTGACCACCGACGACGCGGCACCCGGCCACGAGACGGCCGTCGGGACCCGGGTGGACGTCCGGGCGGCGCTGGGCGCGCTCGCCCTCGGGAGCGCGCATGCGTCGTCCTGCGCTTCTACGACGACCTGAGCATCGCCCGGATCGCCGACCAGCTCTCGCTCAGCGAGGGCGCGGTGAAGCGGTACCTGTCCGACGGCGTGCACCGGATGGAGGCTCTGCTCGGTCCGCTCGTGGCGAGCCGCGCCAGGCGCGACGTGCACGGCGACGCGGACGGCGACATCGACGTGCTCATGACGACCGGAAGGAAGGGCCGATGAACGTCGACCTGGAGACGTCGCTCGACCAGCTGGCTCGTTCCGTGCACGACGACGCCGTCGCCGAGCGGATGACCGGCCAGGTGCACCAGATGGTCGCCCAGATCCGGCGCCGCCGGGCGGCCCGGTACACGGCGACCGGTCTGGTCAGCTTGGGGACCGTCGCGGCAGTGGCGGTCGCCGGCGTGCAGCTGGCCGGGCGCAACGCGACCCCGGGCCCGGTGGCGACCCAGCCGGACGCCCCGGCGGTCGCGTGGCCGGGGTGCGGCGACGCGGCGCCCGAGGTCCCCGCAGTCACCGCCGACACCCCGGCGAGCCCGTACCTCGAAGGCAGCGCGGGCACGTTCAGGGAGGACACCGTCGACCAGGTGGCGGCCCCGGGCGAGCCCGTCCCCGTTGCGCTCCGCCTCGTGAACGAGGGCGCTTCGCCGGTCTCGATCGACCCGACGACGCCGATGGAGTTCGTGGTGGTGGCCGCCGACCGCGTGGTGGCGACCGCGACCCTGTTCGCGACGTCCGACGTCGTCGGGCCCGGAGAGTCCTGGTTCTCGACCGGCCTCGGCGTCGACCTGGTGGCGTGCGGTGGCGACACCCCGCTGAGCCCGGGCACGTACGAGGTGTACGCGATGGTCACGGCCGAGATCAGCGGCGTCGGCGCACGACAGCTCCTCGCTGGAGAGTGGCCGTTCACGATCACCGAGGCGGCGCCGACCACCGATCCGGCCGCCGACCCGGCCGAGCAGCTGAACGCGATCCTGGCCGCCGCGCCGTCCGTCACCGCCCCGTTCCCGGCCCCCGGGTCCGTGGTCCCGTCCGGCGACGACCCGGTGCTGGCCCTCGACCTGGCGCTCGGGGAGCGGATGTACGCCCCCGGCGAGACGCTGGAGACGGTGGCGACGGTCCGGACCACCAACGGGCGCACGGTGATCGGCAACGCACCCATCGCCGGGGCGCTGATCGTCCTGACCAGGGGCGGCGTCGTCGTCGGACGCGGCGACCCGGGAACCGGGGACGTCGACATCCTCGACCTGGCGGCTGACCAGACGGTGCAGGTTGCCGCAACCGGTCTGCTCAGCCTGTGCAGCATCCCGCAGACCGACGCCGCGCAGGACGGTCTCCCGGCCGGGATGTACCAGGCGTATGCGGTCATGCAGGTGATGCTCAAGGAGGTCACCGATGCCGGCGGCGAGGCCACCTCGGTGACGGAGCTGGTGGCGGTCCGCAGCAACCCGGTCGACATCACGGTCGGCGTGCCCTGACGAGCACGCCGCACCACCTCGAGCAGCCGCTCGGTTCGCCGACCTTCCGCAGAGTGGAGCGTTCCGGACGATGCAACGGTTCGCCGTCGCCCGTCCGTCCTTGTGTGTGAAGGTGGTCGCACAGGCCGCCCGCAGGGCAGGAGCGCGACGATGCCGGACCGGTGGCAGCAACGGGCCGACGACGCGATGGCCACCCCGGCCCGCGAGCGCGGCAAGGCACTCACCGGCTACGCCTACCTGCTCACCGGAGACCTGCGCGATGCCGAGGACCTGGTTCAGGACGCCCTGGTCAAGACCTTCGTCCGACGCCGGTCCGGCCTGGAGCTCGGCTCCGCCGAGGGCTACCTCCGCCGGACCATCCTGACCACCTACATCGACGGGTACCGCCGTCGCCGGTGGTGGGAGGACCTGCGCCACCTGCTGGCCCGGGCCGAGCAGGACGAGGGCCACGAGCGGGCGGCGGTCGAGCAGATCGACGTCCAGTCGGCGCTCGCCGCCCTCGCCCCGCAGCAGCGGGTGTGCGTGGTGCTGCGCTACTACGACGACCTCACGGTGCCGGAGATCGCCGACCGACTCTCGCTCGCCGAGGGCACGGTCAAGCGGTACCTGAGCCTTGCCGTGCACCGGATGGAGGCCCCGCTCGGGCCGCTCGCACCGGCGACGGTGCAGGAGCCCGTACTGATCAGCGAGTTCGTCCCGGAGGAGGAGTCATGAGGATCGACCTGGAACGGGCGCTGAGCGACATCGCCACGACGGCACAGTCCGCGGCCGCACCGGTACCGGTGGACCGGTTGGTCAGCCGGATGCATCGGCGTCGGGCGGTACGCGGCGCGGCTACCGGAACGGTCGCGGTCGGCGCTGTGGCCGCGGTGGCCGTTGGCGCCACCCAGCTGGTCCGCGGCACGACGCCTCGGTCTACGGCGTCACGTTGGATGCGTCCTTCAGCCCCGACACACTCATCGCGATGACCCTGCCCGACGGGGCGCAGTTCCTGAGCAACCTCCAGACAACGGTCACCGTGACCAACGACTCGGGGGCGGCCTTCGACCCCTACGCACCCCAGCTGGCCCAGGTGGTCCTGGTCAAGGACAGCGCCGTCGCCCTGGAGACCGGCGGGCCACTGGTGAACCGGGACCAGCGGACGATCGACCTGGCACCGGGTGCCTCCCGCACGTTCTCCTGGATCTCCGTCGCGAGCTCCTGCGAGCCCGGCCCGGACCTCTGGCCGACCCCGGCCGACCCGGGCAACTACGAGGCGTACGCCATCTGGCGACTGGTGGACGAGACGACCGGGGGGCAGATCGAGCTGGTGAGCCAGCCGGTGGCGATGACCATCGGCCCCGGCGTGGGCGACGAGTTGACCGACGCCCCCGCGGCGGTCCAGGCCCAGGCCGTCCTGGACCAGATCCTCGCGGCGGCGCCGGCGGGGCAGTTCCCCGCCTGCGGCGGTGCCGTGTACGACCACGGCTCGCAGCCGCTGGCGCTGAGCCTTGACCCGGCCGACGGCCCGTTCACCGGCGGCCAGGCGTTCAGTGGGCAGACGACGATCAGCCTGACCGGGGACCCGGTGATCGCGAACAGCTCGGTGCCCTACCTGGTGATCACGAGGGACGGCGTCGTCGTGGGCTTCCACACGGTCGACGACAGCCACCCTGGCAACGACACGGACCTGGCACCGGGGCAGGGTCTGCCCGGCACCGTGCAGGGGCCGCTCTCCATGTGCGCGACCAGCGACGGCCAGGTGTTCCCGCTCCCGTCGGGCAGGTACCAGGTGTACGCCGTCGTCGAGGCGTTCACGTTCAGCGCGCGGCCGGCGGAGAACCCCGGGAACCTCGTCGGGGCCTACTCGATCGTCAGCAACCCGGTCGAGATCACCGTCGACTGAGAACCCCACTGCCGGCCTCCCGTCGGGCCGTGACCGGCCGAACCCGCGGACCAGGTGACGGGTGAGGCTGCTGTGGCGGGTGCGCGCCGGTCCGACGACGCACTCCCGACGGCGCGCTGAGGAATCGCCTGCGCGGCCGGCCCGCCCGGTGGGACAGTCGGAGGGTTCCCGATCCGCTCCGTCACCGCCCTTCTCGGCGGATCGCTCGGAGCCGTCGGTCCGCGCGCGAGACTCCGACACGTAGAACAGGACGCCATGAGCACCCGCCGCGAGACGCGCCGGTCGACGGCCCGGACGGGCGTCGTGGCGGGGGTGGCCCTCGTGCTCGTCGCCGCGCTCGCGGTCGGCGCCTGGCCGCTGCTCCGCGAGCGCTGGCAGTCCGGGCCCTGACCGCCGCCATCGCCGGCCCCGACGGCGCACCCGTCGCCCCGCTCAGCGCGCTCGCCGTCGAGGGCGAGCTCGTCGTCGGCGCGCAGCAGGGTCTGCCCGCCCACCGCCCGCTGGAGCCGGTGCTCGTCGTGGTCGACGCCGCCGGTGTCGTGGTCGGTGGCACGCCCGGCGGCACCGTGCCCGACCCCGAGGACCCCGCGGCCGGGACCGCCGCCGAGGCGTTGCCGGCCGGTGCGACGGTCGGCGCCTCGGCCGACGGCCTGCTGTATGGCTGCACGCCGACCGGCCACGCCCTTGTCCCCGGCGACTACCAGGTCTACCTGACGCAAACCCTCCTCCAGGTGGACAGCGACGGCGGGCTGCTCGCGGCCGGCGAGCGCTTGACGCTGGTCAGCGAACCGTTGCCCCTGACCATCGCTGCTGTGCCGGAGGAACCGGGATCCGCCGCCCGCACCGCCCTCGGCAACCTGGAGATCAGCGCACTCGGCCTGGAGTCGCTGCGGATCGGCGACGCCCCACCCGCCACGCCGTCCGCGGGCGACATCGTGGTGTGGGACGACGCCCGATGCGACGACGGCGGCCGCTGGGTGCCCGCATACGCCGACCGGCCCGGAGCCGACGGCGTCAGCCGGGAACCGTTCGAGATCTGGACGTCCAACGGCGTGATCGGCCAGATCGCGGTGCGCACGCCGGGACCGCGGACGCCGGCCGGGATCCAGGTCGGCGACACCCTCACCTCTCTGATGGCCGCCTACCCGGGCCTTGACCACTTCCACCACCACAGGCCGGCGAACGAGCCCGAGGTCTGGGCGATCGGCAACCAGGAGTCGTGGCTGGTCTTCGAGGTGGGCCCGACCGAGCCAGGATCGGGCTGGGACCCGGCGCCCGCCGGGCGGATCCTGGCCATGTCCGCGGTGGACTTCGCGCTTCCCTTCCAGCTCACGTCGGGCATCGACACCTGCACCGCCCCGTCACCGTTCATCGAGCTGCGCTGACCACACCCCTCCGCGCCCCGCGACGGGCACGCCCAACGGTTCGGGGCAGCTCTTCGTCTGGGATGGTGCGGGGGCCACCGGGCGAGAGGACAGGTCATGGCGTGGGGCGAGGAGCTGACTACCGTCGCTCTGCAGCGTGGCCCGGCCCCGGTCGGCTACGCCTACCTGCTCACCGGTGACCTGGACGGCGCCCGCGACCTGGTCCAGGAGGCCCTGGTCCGGACCTACGGCCGGCCGCGGACGGCGTCGGACCTGGCCTGGGTGGAGGCCTACGTGCGCCGGGTGATCCTGAACATCTACCTCGACGCCGACCCTGCCACCCGGACCGCCGACCAGGTGGACGTGCAGGCCGCCCTGCAGACCCTGCCGCCGCGGAAGCGGGCCTGCGTCGTGCTGCGCTTCTACGACGACCTGACCGTTCCCCGGCCCTGGCCGACCGCCTGGGTATCAGCGAGGGCGCGGCCAAGCGATACCTGTCCGACGGCGTCCGGCGCCTGGGGGCTGTGCTGGGTCCGGTCCCGGGGATGGGCGACGAGCTCGAGGACGTCCAGCCAAGCGAAGCCAGTCGAACCAGCGGAAGGAGCCGGCGATGAGCAACGAGCGTCTCCCCCTGCCCGGCGCCCTGGGCCAGATCGTCGACGGCGCAGCCGCGGCGCACGCCGCGCGTGACCTGACGGGTGCGGGCCTGCCGCTGGCCCGGATGCACACCGCGGCCCGACGCCGTCGGGTCGCGTTCGGTGCCGGCGTGGCGGTAGGTGCCGCCGCCGTGGTGGGCGTGCTGGTGCTCGGTGCCGCCGCCGCCGGCGGCCTGATCGACCGCGACCCGGCTCCACCCGTGCAGACGCCCGACGAGACTGCCGACCCGGTGGCCTGGGACGTCGACTACTCCCGCTGCGGCCAGGCGCCGGACGACTGGCTGGGGCAGGACCAGGCCAAGGGCATCCAGATGCTCTTCTTCACGCCACCTGGGATCGACGACAGTGCGATGTTCAGCATCACCACGGTGATCGCCGACGACGGCATGGACGTGGACGTCCTCCAGCGGGCGAGCACGCGCCATGAGATCGTCGCCTTCAACGCGACCGGCATCGTCGGGGTGGCAGGACGCCCGGTGGACGCGCCGCCGGACGAGATGGTGCCACCGTCCGCCCAGCAGCTGCCGAAGCCGCTTCCGCAGGAGGCGGTAGCCGTCTCCACCACGGCACCGCTGTTCTCCTGCGCGTCCCAGGACGGCCGCAGCCGCCTGGAGCCAGGCACGTACGGCGTCCAGGTGGGCCAGCGCGTCGAGATGCTCCTGGACGGCACGACCCAGGAGCGACGCATGGCTCTGACCGTCCCCGGAGTGACGGTGCCGGAGCTGGCGGTCGACGCCCCGGAGGCCCTGCCGGCCGCGCTCCTGGACGGTCAGGTGCCGTGGTGCGACGAGACCTTCGACGTCGCGACGACGGGCGACCCGCAGCTGTCCATCGCACTCGACCAACGGCTCGACGACGCGAGCGGCGAGGTCGACACGACCATCACCATGATGAACGACCTCGGTGCGGGCCCGGTCCAGATGCCCGTCGGCTTCCTCCGGCTCGTCCTCACCAGGGACGGCATCGCGGTGGGGTTCGGCGACGTCGGCGGCGACTCTGGCGGCACGATCGACCCGGGCACCACGCGCGTGCTCGACGACGTGTACGTCTCGGCGGAGTGCCCCGGCTCGAAGGCAGACCCCGAGACCGGACTGCCGCCCGGCGTCTATGAGCTCTGGGCGGTGGTCCCGCTCGGCGAGGACGAGCTCCACGTCGGTGGAGGGGTCGACGAACCGCCCACGCTGGTCGCGGGACCGTGGCCGTTCCTCCTGGGCGCCCCGGACGCGGTTGCGGGGCCCGATCCGTCGACGACCGCGATCACCGAGCTACCCGGGTGCGGGGAGAGCACCGAGGATCTCTACGCAACCTCAGGGCGCGTCAACGGCGACGCGACCGTCAAGGTCGGTCTGCTCGCGGACGTGATCGCAGGAGAGTTCCTGCACGAGGGCTACGGCGACACGCTCAGCGTGGACGCGACGCTGAGGAACGACGGCCCGGACTTGCACCAGACCCGCCAGTCGGTCACCGAGATCGTGATCGACGAGGACGGCGTCCTGGTCGTCACGGGGCAGCTCGATTCCGGTGCCCCGTCCGCGGACGCCTGGCCCGACGGCGAGGCCCAGACCCGGTCGGTCATCGACTGGCCGGTGGGCTTCTGGGTCTACGACTTCGAAGACCCCGACAACCAGGGCCCGGTGACCTGGACCAGCGCCGGCCCGGCCTCCTGAGCGGGGCGGGTGCTGCCCTCGGCGCCCACCCCAACCAACCGCGGCCCTCGCGTGTCTGAGCAGGTGAAGGATGGACGACCAGGGCGACGGCCGGAGGACGCGGTGGCGTGGGACCAGCAGATGGAGCGGCTCGCCCGCGAGCGCGGGTCCGCGCTGGTCGGGTACGCCTACCTGCTGACCGGTGAGCTGACCGCCGCCCAGGACCTGGTCCAGGAGGCCCTGATCCAAACCTTCTCCCGGCGTCGCCGGGACGACGTGGAGTTCCTCGAGGCCTACGTGCGCCGGGCGATCCTGAACACCTACCTCAACTCGCGGCGTCGGCGGCAGCGCTGGGGTGACGTCGCGCACCTCGTCGCCGACGCGGACGCAACAGTCGGGCCGGACGCCATCGTGGCCAACCGGGCGGACGTGCACGCCGCACTCGCCCGATTGACTCCCCGCGAACGGGCCTGCGTTGTGCTCCGGCACTTCGAGGACCTGACCGTCCGGGACATCGCCGTCCGTCTGGATGTCAGCGAGGGCGCGGTCAAGCGGTACCTGTCCGACGCGCGTCGTCGGCTCGCCCCGATGCTGGGCGCGCCCGACGCCGCGGACATCGACGTGATCACGGAAGGGGCGCGGCGATGAGCGAGAACTTCGAGTCCGGGCTGCGTGACCTGTCCACCCGGGCGGCGCAGGCCCACGCGGGTGGGTCGGGATTCCCGGAGGCGGCGATGGTCGGCCGGGCGCGGCGCAACCGCCGGGTGCGGACCGCGGCTGTGTCGGCCGTCGCGGTGGTGGCCGTCGTCGGCGTCGCGCTTGGCGGAGCGGCCGCGGTCCGCCTCGGCGACCCCGCGCCGGTCCCGCCGGCGGAGACTGTGTCTCCCAGCCCGACGACGCCCGTGGCCGGGCTGACCTGCGGGCTGGCGATCGCAGACCTCGCCGTGTTCGACGACGCGCCCGTCACGATCGAAGCCCTCCTCGACGATGCCGTCGTCGCGCCGGGCGAGCCTCTGACGACCCGGGTGACCGTCGCAGCCGTCCACCCACCGGGCGGGGACGTGGGTGAGGACTCCCTCACGTTGCTCACGTTCGCGGCTGTCCAGGACGGCGTGGTGGTCGGCTTGGGTCTCGGCACGGTCAATCCAGGGTCCACCCAGGGCCTGTCCGGGCGTTCGGGTGTGACCGGCCTGGCGACGATCGACCTGGCGACGTGCGGCGAGGACGGGGAGGCCGTCAGTCCGCTCGACGTCGGCGGGTACCAGCTCTATGCCGGGCTCACCGCGTCGTTCGCCGGGTCGGGTGGCGAACAGCGCATGCTGCTCGGCGGGCCGTGGCCGTTCACCATCACCGACGCTGCCACCACCGACGAGCAGACCCCCGACACGCTGCCGCTGCTGCCGCCCGAGGACCACTACCAGGAGTCATCCAGCGTCTCGGCCATCCCGCTGTCCGAGGACTCCCTGGAGGACGGCGACTACTTCGGGTACCTGTCCGGCATCGACGCGGCCGCCGGCACCGTGCAGGTTGACATCGCGATCTTCTACACCGGACAGGCGGCCATCGACTACCTGACCGCCAACGACCCGACGGCCGAGAACCCTCCGCCCGGCGGCTTCTGGATCGTCAACGACGTCGAGCGGATCCGGAGCCTCACCCTGTCGCCGGACGTGCGGATCTGGGACTGGTGCTACGGCAATGACCTGGGCTTCGCCGAACGGACCCTCCCCGAATGGGCCGCCGCGCCGGCCACCGGGGAGCACTCGTGCGACGCCGGGGCGACGCTGAGCCACGGGTGGGGCGACGGGACGTACTGGTTCGACGTGCGCGACGGAGTCGTGATGCAGGTGATCGGCCAGTACCTGCCCTGACCCCTCCGACCGGGCCCGGCCCTCGCTACCGCTACCCGTCCGGTCCACGCCCAGCTCGGAGCGAAACGACCGCTGTGTGTGAGTAACGCTCCAACCTGGCGTCGTCGGCCGGAACCTGGCGCCGTCGGCGCTCGCGACGGCGTGTCGCACACGGCATGTCGCACCCGGCATGTCGCACCCGGCGTGTCGCGGGTCGGGCGGCGGGACGATGTGGCCAGGCGCACCACGCGTGCTGCCGCGGCCCGGCATCGGGCGGGAGAGGGACGGTGCATCGTGACGGGACCCCAGAACCCACCGCCGTGGGCAGAGCCGGGCGCGCCGGCCGAGCCCACCGAGACCACGCGTCGTCGGGCCGCCTGGCTGCTCTGGGCCCTGCTGGGGATCGCCGTGCTCGCCGTCGCGGTCCTCGCCTACCTGCTGCTCCGCGGCAACGCTGACGCGCCGGCGGACGACGCTGCGGCGACACCTTCCCAGACGGCGACCGAGACACCGGAACCGGAGGCCACCCCCGAGCCCACCGAGACACCGGCGGAGCCGAGCGAGCCCCCCGTGGACGCGCTGCCGCTCAAGCCGCCCGAGGACTCCAGGTTCGTGGACGGCATCTCGGCGATCCCGACCACCACCGAGCTCGAGGACGGTGACTACTTCGGCCACCTGACCGGGATCGACGTCACCGCCCGCACGGTGTCATTCGACATCGAGATCTTCTACACGGGCCAGGCGGCGATCGACTACCTGACCGCCAACGACCCGACGGCCGAGAACCCCCCGCCCAACGACTACGTGATCGTCAACGACTCCGCCCTGATCAGGACCCTCCCGCTGGCCGCCGACGTCCGGATCTGGGACTGGTGCTACCCGGAGACCGAGAGCGAGCTCGGCTTCGCCGAACGCAGCCTCACCGAGTGGGCCGCCGCACCGGCGGGCGGCAACACGTCCTGCGGTACCGGACCCGCCCTGAGCCACGGCTGGAACGAGGTGTACTGGTTCGACGTGCGCGACGGCATCGTGATGCAGGTGATCGGGCAGTACCTGCCCTGAACCAGGGCCCGCACCTGCCCTGTCCGGCACCGCCGGACGCGACGCTGCCGGACGCGACGCTCAGTCCTTGAGCGCCTCGTCCAGAGTCGGATAGATCGGGAACACCTGGGTCAGCGCGGTGATCCGGAAGACCTTGAGCACCTTCTCCTGGTCGATCACCAGGCGGAACTCCCCGCCGAGGGTCCTGATCTTCTTCAGCGCGCCGACCAGCACGCCAAGACCCGTGGAGTCCATGAAGGACACCTCTGCGAGGTCAACGACCAGGTTGGTGTGCTCGGCGTCGATCAGGGCGGCGAGCTCCTCGCGGAGCATCGGGGCCGTGTACACGTCGACCTCACCCGAGACGTGCACCACTGTGCGCTCGCCGCTCGGACGGCTCGTGACGGACACCTCCACACCGGCCTCCTCGATCGTCATCCTGCCGCCCCCGGCGAATCATGCTCGGACCCGGCCCATTCAACCAAACCCCGAGCGCGGGGGCGTCGTCGTGCGCGCCGGAACCTCGTCGCCGGCAATCGCCGGGCTGTCCGGTGGGCGCTCAGGCGGGGTGGCCGACCTCCACCACGACGTGGTCCTTGACACCCATGGCCGCGAGGTTCTCCCGCAGCCCGACCAGGACCTCGGGGGTCACCACCGCGCGGTCGGCCACGGTGCGGACCTGCAGGTCGACGCCGGAGTCCAGGGCAAGGCGCAGGCTGGCGAAGGCCTTGTGCGCACTGGCGCCGACGCCGGTCACGGCGCGATACAGGGTGGCTGGAGCCTTGATCTCCAGGACCACCCGGTCGGCCAGCGAGAGGACCGCCGCGAAGTGCTGCGGGTACGAGCCGGAGGTGTGCAGGCCGACCGGCAGACCCAGCGCGCGCACCTGCTCCATCGCGTCGGCAAGCCCGTCCTGCCGGGTCGGCTCGCCGCCGGAGAAGACGACGCCGTCCAGGCCGCTGCGCGACCGGCTGATCACATCGCGGAGCTGATGCCATGTCACGGTGCCCGGCACGAGCGCGTCGCGCAGCTCGGGGGTCTGGCACGAGATGCAGCTCCACGGGCAGCCCTGCAGCAGGATCGTCAGAACGGTCCGGCCCGGCCAGTCGTCGCCCTCGGCCGTTGTCCAGCGCGCGATCTTCAGCGTGTCGGCCGACCACATCACGTCCGGCGGGACGGCGTGCAGCGACGTCGGTGTCATGGATGGTCTCCTCGTGAGCAACGGACGCGCGTTCCCCGAGCCTCCAGTCTCATCATCCCTCTGGTCGCTGCCGTCGGACCTACGTCCCTGGCGTTGCGGGGTCGGCCGTCGACGGGACGTGCGGGGTGCGTCGCGGGTCGTTCGCGCCGAGCGGGCTGCCGAGCGGGCAGCCGAGCGGGCGCCGAGCTGGCTGCCGAGCGGGCGCCGATCCCGCCGGGCGTGACACCTGCCGGTGCGAGGATCGGGAGGTGGCGGACGACGCGCTCCTTGAGGTCCTGCTCGCCGGTGGCCGGCGGCAGGACCGGGTGACGCACGTCGAGCACCTCCCGCCACGAGCCGCTGAGCACGCCGACTGGCCGCGGTGGGCGGACCCCGACATCGTCGCCGGGTACCGGGCACTGGGCGTGCAGCGACCCTGGGTGCACCAGGTCACGGCCGCCGACGCCGCGTGGTCGGGTCGGCACACCGTCCTGGCGACCTCGACGGGTTCGGGGAAGTCGCTGGCTTTCTGGCTGCCGGCGCTGAGCGCGGTGCGGTCGGACGGGGCGGCACGGGACGAGTCAGGGAGCAGCCAGCCCCCCGGTTCGCCGACGGGCGGGCCCACCGGCGCACCGACGAGCGCACCCATGAGCGGGGCCGCACCCTTGCGGCGCGCCACCACCCTGTACCTGTGCCCGACCAAGGCCCTCGCCGCCGACCAGCTCGCCGGGCTGGAGCGGCTGCTCGCCGCGGCGGCCGTCCGGGACGTGCGGGTGGCGACCTGCGACGGGGACACCGACCCGACCGAGCGGCGCTGGGTCCGCGACCACGCCGACGTCGTGCTCACCAACCCGGACTTCCTGCACTTCTCCCTGCTGCCTGGGCACGCGCGGTGGGACCGGCTGCTGCGCGGCCTGCGGTACGTCGTCGTGGACGAGAGCCATGCGTTCCGGGGGGTGTTCGGCGCGCACGTCTCGCTGGTGCTGCGGCGGCTGCGGCGACTGGCCGCGCAGCACGGGCGGGCGCCCACCTTCGTGCTCGCCTCGGCGACGACGGCCGACCCGGCCGCGAGCGCGGCCCGCCTGGTGGGGGTGCCGGCCGACGACGTCGTCGCCGTGGCCGACGACGCGTCGCCCCGGGGGCGCAAGACCTTCGTGCTCTGGGAGCCGCCGTTGATGCCCGGGGTGGCCGCCGTGCTGCCCGACGCGCCCGAGGCGGACGGGGGGCCGGCCGGCGGGGCGGGCCGGGTGGCGCCGATGTCACCCACCCACCGCACCGCGACCGCCGAGACGGCCGACCTGTTGACCGACCTCGTCGTCGCGGGTGCCCGCGTCCTGGCGTTCACCCGGTCCCGGCGCGCTGCGGAGTCGGTCGCGACCACGGTGCGCGACCACCTCGAGGCGGTGCGGCCCGGGCTGGGCAGCCACGTCGCCGCCTACCGCGGCGGGTACCTGCCCGAGGAGCGCCGCGCGCTGGAGGAGGGCATCCGGTCCGGTGACCTGCGGGCGCTGGCCACGACGAACGCCCTGGAGCTGGGCATGGACATCTCGGGGCTGGACGCGGTGCTGATCGCCGGCTGGCCCGGCACCCGGGTGTCCCTGTGGCAGCAGGCCGGCCGGGCGGGCCGGGCCGGCACGGACGGACTGGTCGCGCTGATCGCCCGTGAGGACCCGCTGGACACCTACGTCGTGCATCACCCTGAGGCGGTGTTCGGCGCGCCGGTGGAGGCGACGGTGTTCGACCCAGGGAACCCCTACGTGCTGGGCCCGCACCTGTGCGCGGCGGCCGCCGAGCTTCCGGTGCGCGGGGCGGACCTGGACCTCTTCGGGCCGGGGACCGCTGCGGTGCTCGCAGACCTGGTCGAGCGCGGCTGGCTGCGGCGGCGGTCGTCGGGCTGGTACTGGACGCACGCCGAGCCGGCGTCGCGGCTGACCGACCTGCGCGGCTCCGGCGGCGAGCCGGTGCGGGTGGTCGAGGCGGTCACCGGGCGGCTGCTCGGGACCGTCGACGCGGCCGCCGCGGACTCCACGGTGCACCCCGGCGCGGTCTACGTGCACCAGGGGGCGACGTTCGTGGTGGACGACCTGGACCTCGAGGCGTCGGTGGCTCTGGTACGCGCGCGCGCGGTCGACTACGGCACCTGGTCGCGGTGGCTGAGCTCGATCGAGATCCGCGGCGTCCGGGCCGAGCGGCGCGTCGGGCCGATGACCTGGGGGTTCGGCGACGTGGACGTCACGTCGCAGGTGATGGACTACCAGAAGCGACGCCTGCCGGACCTGACTCCGATCGGCGGCGACGTGCTGGACCTGCCGCCGCGCACGCTGGCGACCACCGCCGTCTGGTGGACGGTGCCCGCCGAGCTGCTCGCCGCAGCCGATCTGGCCGACGGCGACGTGCCGGGTGCCCTGCACGCGGCCGAGCACGCGTCCATCGGGCTGCTCCCTCTGCTGGCGACCTGTGACCGGTGGGACCTGGGCGGGGTGTCGACCGCGCTGCACCCGGACACCGGCTGCGCCACCGTGTTCGTGCACGACGCGTACCCGGGCGGTGCCGGGTTCGCCGAGCGCGGCTTCGCCCTCGGGGTGCAGTGGCTGCGTGCCACCCGCGATGCGATCGCGGGGTGCGGCTGCAGCGCCGGCTGCCCGGCCTGCGTGCAGTCGCCCAAGTGCGGGAACGGCAACCACCCGCTGGACAAGGCGGGCGCCGTCGGGGTGCTGGATGCGGTGCTCGCGTGCCAGGACGCGGAGGTCGCGCGGGACGACGCCGAGCCGGGCCCCGCCACGCACCGCCCCGTTCCTGGCCGCTGGCCGGTCACTCCCGAGCGCTGACCGGTCACTCCCGAGCGCTGGCCGGTCACTCCCGAGCGCTGGCCGGCCCCGCACGCGCCTCCGCATGGGCGGCACCGAGCGCAAGGGGCACGTCCACACGTACCTGCACGACGCCGTCTGGCAGGACGGTGCAGACCACGATCGTGCCGGTGTTGTGCGCGGCGACCTCCCGGGCCCGTCCACACGGGTCGGCCGCCGAGACGGCGTCGTCGCTGACCACCAGGCCGGTGGGGGCGGCAATGGAACCGGCCGCCGCTAGCGCTGCGAGGTCGGCGGTCACCTGGGCGTGAGCCCGCGCGGACTGGGCGCCCACCACCAGGCCCAGGAGTCCGGCGAGCACGCCGATCACCGCGATCAGGCCGAGAACGAGCACGGTGCCCGACCCGCGATCATCCCCCCTCATGGCTCGGCCCACGCAGTGGCGGACGCCGAGAGACCCACCGCGCCACCGGTGAACCACCCTCCGGGTATCGACGCAGAGACCCGCACCTCGACCCACGGGGGTTGCCTCACCACCGCAACGCCGGCGCCGGGTCCGGCCAGGCGGTGGGCGAGCGCGCCGATGTCCGCGTCCGTCTCGCCCAGCGCCGCCAGCCGGGCGCCCGCCCGGGCAGCGTCCAGGCAGCGCATCCGCGCGGAGGCCGCCGCCACCGTGACCAGGAGCACCGCCAGCACGAGCACGACGGCGACCATGCCGACCGCCAGCTCGGCCGTCACCGACCCCCGGTCGCGATCACCATCGGTGCGGCTCACACGGACAGCGCCCCACGCACGATGCCGAAGAGCAGCTGTCGGACCTCGTCGCTGCGCAGGATCAGGACGAGCAGCCCGGCGAAGCCGACCGCGGCGACCGTCACGATGGCGTACTCGGCCGTCGCCATTCCGGCGTCCGCTGAGCGGCGCAGGTGCGCCCGGAGGCGACGCCAGCACTCCCGATGTCGACGCCACCAACCAGCGGCGACCCGCCGATGACGCCGCCGCGCAGAGCCGTCCGGGATGCACGCCGGTCCTGCCAGAAGCTGTGTCATGGTTCCCCTCTCGTTCCCGCCGTCCGGGGGAACTCGGGCGGCGCCGTCGGGCCGCACCCCACGGTGCGACACCACGGTCCGTGCCCGGCTCCCGCACCCGCCGACCCGGTGGAACGGCCGCACCACCGCGGACCTGTGGACGAGGCCGGCTCACCCGAGGCCCGACGCCATCGAGACCAGCACCGGCACCAGGCCGACCAGCACGAAGGCGGGCAGGTGGCACAGACCCAGCGGGAGGACCAGTCGCACGCCCAGGCGACCGGCCGCCTCGAGCACCCGCGTCCGCCGCTCGCGCCGAAGCGTCGCGGCCACCGCCCGGAGGCTGCCCGCCGGCGCGACGCCGTCCTGCCAGCTCGGCTGCAGCGCCGAGGCCACCGGCTCGAGAGCGGGCTCGGCACCGGCCCACGCCTCCGCCCACGAACCCCCGAGGGCCAGCGCCGCGGCCACCCGCGTCAAGGTCGGCCCGCGAGCTCCGCCGGCGGCCGCACCGACCGCTGCCAGCGCTCCCGGGATGCTTGCGCCGGCCGAGCAGGCCGCGTCGAGAAGGTCGAGGAGCACGGCGACCTCGATCTCCGGCCGCGGCCCCCACTCGGCTCCGGCTCCCGTGCCGGTTCCCGTGCCGGTTCCTGGGCAGCCGCGCAGGAACGCCGATCGCCCGGGCGACGCAACGGAGCCGAGGCGGCGTGCGGTGCTCACCCGGCTCCCCCGGCCGTGGCCGCGGAGCGCAGCACCCGACGGCTCCACCGGCACCCGCACCAGCTCAACGCACCCGCCGCGGCCAGCAACCCCGAGCCGGCCCGGCCGTCCAGGAGCACGCCCAACGGGTCGGCGCCCAGGGCCATGCCCAGCAGCACCCCGAACGCCGGGAGCCAGGCGAGCAGGCGCGCGGTGGCCCGCGGTCCGGCGAACGCCGCCCGGCGGACGCCGGCGATGTCGGCCTCCTCCGCCAGAGCCGCACCCACCCGATCGAGCACCATGGCCAGCGGCGCCCCGGTCGCCGCCGCCAGCCGCGCAGCCGCGAGCACCGCCGACGCGGCAGCGGAGTCACCGGAACACCTGGCGACCACATCGGCCCACTCGGGGACGCCGTCGCGCGTGCGCACGCCCCAACCCCGCTGCCACGCCACGGCCGGCGGTGCTCCGGCTCGCAGGGCCGCTGCGACGGCCGGCACGCCGCCGACGACGCCAACGGCGCCAACGGCGCCGACGGCGCCCGCACGGCCCACCTCACCGCGGCTCGCGCTCCTGCTCTCCCGTGCCCAGCGGACGCCCAGCGCCACCCAGCGGACCGAACCCGGCGCCGGCACGTGGCCGGGCGCCCCGGCGACGAGGGACGGGTGCGCATCCGCTCGAAGTCGCCGCAGCCGCCGGTACGCGCTCACGGCGGCGCGTCCCGGGACTCGCCCCGCACCGGCCACCGCCGGTCGAACTCCGCCCACCCGGCTCCCGCCCGCACGCCCCCGTCCACGGCCACCTCGATCACCGGCTGCACCCGCCACCCGTCGCCGGGCTCACGCAGCACCGCGCCCACCTGCGCCACGTAGCGCCGGCCACCGTCGCGACGCAGGTGCACGACGGCATCGAGCGCGCTGACCGCCTGAGCCGCCACCGCCGCCGGCGTCATCCCGGCGAGGGCGCCGAGCGCCGCCAACCGCGCCGGCAGGTCGGCCAGGGCGTTCGCGTGCACCGTCGCGCAGCCGCCCTGGTGCCCGGTGTTGAGTGCCATGAGCACCTCGCGCACCTCCGCGCCGCGGCACTCCCCGAGCACGATGCGGTCCGGGCGCATCCGGAGCGCATGGCGGACCAGCGCCGCCAGCCCAACCTCGCCAGCACCCTCGACGTTCGGCCGGCGCGCGACCAGGTGGACCACGTGCGGATGGTCGGCAACCAGCTCCCGCGCCTCCTCGATGCACACGATCCGCTCGGCAGGGTCGACCGCCGACAGCAGGGTGGCAAGCAAGGTGGTCTTGCCGGTCCCGGTGGCCCCCGAGACCAGCAGGTTCGCGCGTCCGTCGACGAGGCCCCGCAGCACCCGGGCCACCGCCGGCGCGATGCTCCCGCCGGCGACCAGGTCGGACAGCCGGAAGGGCTGCTGCCGCAGCACCCGCAGGCTGATCAGTGTCCCGCCGGCGGCCACCGGAGGGAGCACCGCGTGCAACCGGGTCCCGTCCGGCAGGCAGGCGTCGACCACCGGCGCGGCGTCGTCGAGCCGCTGCCCGCCGGCCGCGGCGAGCCGCACCGCCAACCCGTGCACGTCATCTACCGTCACGTCTGCCCGCTGCAGACCCGTCCCGCGGTCCAGCCACACCTCGTGGGGTCCGTTCACCAGGACGTCGCTCACCCCCGGGGTGTCCAGCAGGGGTTGCAGCGGGCCCGCGCCGAGCAGCTCCGCGCGCACCCTGCCGGGCAGGGCGGCCAGGTCCTCCTGACCGAGCACTCCACCGCCCTCGCGCACCAGAGCATTAAGGGTTGCGGCGTCGGGGAACTGCGCGTGGGAGGCCACGTGCCGACGGATCCGCGCCATCACGGCGGGCTGCAGCTCAGCCACGGTCCAGCCCGCGTGCCAGGCGCCGCACCGACCGTCCGAGCGCCGACCACCCCGCGACGGCGGGGCCGAACCCCCGGTCGGTCGCCTCGGCGACCCGGCGATCGCCGGGCACCATGCCTGCCAGCGGCAGGTCGAGCAACCGGGCCGCCTCCGACGGCGCCACCCGCGCATGCGGCCGACGCCTCAGCACCAACCGCGCACCACCCCCCAGAGCACCGCGCACGACGACGGCCCCCGCCACCCCGAGCACGTCCTGCCCGGTCAGCAGAAGCACCTCCCCGGCGAGCGCCGGGTGCTCCGCCATGGCTCCCGCCACCAGCGCTCTCCCCGGCAGGTCGGCCACGACCGTCCGGCCCGACGCGAGCAGCCCGGACCACACTGCGGCGAGCATCTCCCCGTCGACGGCGGTGTCGCGCCGATCCGTGCTCAACACCTCCACCCCCTGCCATCGCGGCAGAAGCCCGTCCAGGTCACCGGCCGCGAGCGTGCCCCGGACCTGCGCGAGGTCGAACCACCGGGCGCCGGCCTGCGCCTCGATGCCGAGCAGCACCTCGATGCCGCCGCGCCCGGGGTCCAGGTCGACCAGGGCGACCCGCGCCCCGTCGGCTGCCCGGCGGCGTGCCAGGAGTGCAGCCAGCGTCGATGCGCCAACACCGCCGGCCGCCCCGACGACTGTCACCTCCCGTGCCATGGCGCCCCCATCGGTCGACTGCCCGCAGGCTGCCCGACGCACCCCCGGCCCCGCGGCCAGGGCCCGCCCGGGCTGGGGACGACGTCGTCGGACCGGAATCGTGTGGACGCCAGCCGCTACCCTCGACGGTGAGACGAGAGGAGGTGGACATGGCCAGGACGGCCGCCTTCTTCGACCTGGACAAGACGATCATCGCGACGTCGTCTGCGACCGCCTTCTCACGCCCCTTCTTCGCCAGCGGCCTGATCACCCGTCGCGACGTGCTGCGCACCGCGTACGCCCAGTTCCTCTTCCTGCTCGGCCGCGCCGACGCCGACCAGACCGATCGGCTGCGAGCCTTCCTGTCCTCGATGGTGGCTGGCTGGGACGTCGCCCAGGTGTCGTCGATCGTCAACGAGACGCTTCACCTGCACATCGAGCCGACCGTCTACGCCGAGGCCCTCGCGCTGATCGACGAGCACCACGCCGCCGGCCGCGACGTGGTTGTCGTGTCCGCCTCGGGCGCCGAGCTGGTGGAGCCGATCGCCGAGATGCTGGGCGCCGACCACGTGATCGCCACCCGGATGGAGATCGTGGACGGCCGGTACACCGGGCAGATCGCGTTCTACAACTTCGGGGAGAACAAGGCCGCCGCGATCCTCGAGCTCGCCGCCGAGCAGAGCTATGACCTGGCGGACTGCTACGCCTACTCGGACTCGGTCACCGACGCACCCCTGCTGGACGCCGTCGGCCACGGCTCCGTTGTCAACCCCGATCGCGGGCTGCGGCGGATGGCGGCCGAGCGGGGCTGGGACGCCCTGACGTTCGTGCGCCCGGTGGCCCTTCGGCCCGCCTTCCCACCGCCGCAGCGGAGCGTGCCGGTGCTCGCGGTGGTGGCCGCCGTCGTGGTTGTCGGGATCGTCCTGCTCCGCCGGCACCGGCGGCCGACGGCCTGAGCCCGTACGGCGCGGATCCCAGTCGCCGCCCAGTCGCCGCCCAGTCGCTGCCCAGTCGCCGCCCGCATGGTGAGCCACCACATCCCACCACTTGGGACACCCGGCCACATGTCCGCAGGTCAGCGAACTGGCAGGGTGAACCGGCGTGTACCGCTATCGCTCCGGCGGGGCGTGGCGTACAAAGGAACCACAACAGCACACCAGGGGAACGAGAACCCACGCGCGACCAGTCCGCGAGAGGACCTGCCGACCGGGCTTGCCCGTTGCGGCACGATTCGAGCAGCGCCTGATAACTCGACTCCCGTGCTGTCGACGGCGGCGTCCCGCAAGGGGCGCCCCCGGCTTTGTGCCCCCGTCTCCGCGCCCCCCCAGCCCCAGACGCCCCCCCGCCCCCACCCCCCG
>JBBRCL010000029.1:0-34678 GCA_038204895.1 Actinomycetales bacterium
CGCCGGTTCATGCGCTGCGGCAAGACGAACTGCCGCTGCAAGGCCGACCCGCCTGTCCTGCATGGGCCCTACTGGCACTGGACCCGGACCATCGCCGGCAAGACCCAGAGCCGCTCCCTCACCGAGGAACAGGCCCAGCGCTACCAGCCCTGGTTCAACAATGCCCGCCGCCTCCGCGAGCTCCTCACCGACCTCGAGGAGCGCTCGCTACGGGCCTTCCTCGACGCCGAAGACCCCACCCCGTAATTGCCGAGATATCACACCGGAGATGTGCGGAACGTCAGTTGGACAGGTCCAGGATGTCGTTGATGAGCGAGAGCAGGTGCTGCCCGCTGGTGAAGATGTCGCCGATGTACTCCTGCTGGCTCTCGGTCATCTCCCCGAGCAGGCCGTCCTTGAGTGCTTCGGAGAAGCCGATGACCGCGTTCAGCGGAGTGCGCAGCTCATGCGACATCGTGGCCAGGAACTCGGACTTCATCAAGCTGACGTGCTCGAGCTCGATGTTGTTCTCGAGCAGGGTGCGTTCGAACTGCTTGCGCTCGGTCACGTCACGTGCGATCGCGAAGACGCCCTGCAGCGAGCGGTCTCGGTCGCGAATGGTGACGGCGTTGTAGGAGACGACGGTCTCGGTACCGTCGAGAGCGCGCACGGTCAGCTCGTAGTTCGTGACCTTGTTCTCCGCGAGGACGCGAGCGATGGCGGCGTCGGCGCGCACCGGGTCGGTGAAGAAGTTCCGGCACGGAGCGCCGATCAGCTCATCGCGCGTACGGCCGGTGAGGGCCATCATCTGCTGGTTCGCGTCGGAGATGATCCCCTGCGGGTCGGTCGTCATGAGCGCGTCGTTGATCGACTCGATCAGGGACCTCGTATAGAACTGCTGGTCACGCAGGCGTTGGTCGAGAGCGGCCTGCGCAGCCTCGACGAGCTTGCGCGCGGTGTTGTCCGTGCCGATCAGGAGGTACCCGATGATCCTGTCCCGGGCATCCCGCAGGGAGGTGACGGAGACGATCGCGGGGAACCGGCTGCCGTCCTTGCGGATGTAGCTCAGCTCGTAGATGTCCTCGATGCCACGCGATGCCTTGAACACCAGGGCCTCGAAGCCCGGGGTGATCGGGGTGTCCAGCTCGAGGCTGAGCGTGGCGGCCCGCGCGATGATCTCCTGCGGGTCCGAGATGTCGGCGGGGGTGATCCTGTTCAGGACGTCGGCGGCGGTGTAGCCGAGCATGCGCTCCGCGCCGACGTTGAAGATCTGGATGACGCCGCGTTCGTCGGTGGCGATGCTGGAGAAGTAGGCGCTGTTGAAGATCGCGTCCTGCAGCGCACGGGTCTTGATCTTCCCCCCCCCCGTCTCGGACTCCCGACTTCGGGACGGATCGGTGAGGGACCGGGGCGCCCGCGGAGTCCGAAGCCGAACGGGGGCGCTCCTTGACGACCGGTGCCGCCCCACAGACTCGTGCGGGGCAGCGTCTGGTGTCGCTCCCGTGTGCGTCCCGATCCTCGGCATGCGAGTCCCTCCTGCTCGGCTGCGCGGAGGCCCCGGAGGATCCGGGGTGTGGTTCTGTGTCGTGTGGCGGGCGTGTGCCGGTGTTCGTGGCCAGGGGATATATCGGCAGATCAGTCACACTCCTCAAGGGGCCAGACCAACCGGTTCACCACTCCTGAATCGCCTGCAAGTCTCGTGGTGGGCCGAACTGGCGCCGGTCTCCTGCCCAAGCGGACAGATCCCGGGTGGAGCACCCCGCATGCGGGGGCCAGGCAATTCAGGAGTCACACCCGGACAGAAGGCTGATTATCGGTGACACGAATCGGGAGGCCGGCAGACGGCCCCCAGCCGCGGCACGTGGCCACGTCCGCAGCATGTGCTACCGGGTGGTAGCCGTTGGTAGCACGGGGCGGATGCGCTCGGGCGGGGGACCTCCGCCCGGCGTGTTCCTCATGGCGTGTCGGCACGCGGATCGCCTCAGAGCCCGCGGTAGACGTCGCTGCGGTGGCCAAGGGTGACCACGAGCACCACCAGCTGGTCGTCCTCAACGAGGTAGACCACCCGGTAGTCGCCCACACGGACGCGCGGCAACCCCTCCGTGCCCTGGAGAGCCTTGGTGCCGTGCGGCCGCGGATCCCCGCCCAGCTGCGCGATCGCATCGAGCAGGCGGCGCTGCACGGGGCGGTCCACACGGCGCAAGGCCCGCGCGGCGGCCTTGGACAGGGTGACCTGGTAGCGAGCGGTGTTCATGATGGGAACTATCGACCGGAGGGGGTCACAACCCTCGGTGCCCGGTCAGGCGCCACGCGCCGGGAGGCCGAGCTCGGCTCGGAAGGCCTCAAGCGAGATGACCGGCCCGCCCTCGGCCAGCGCCTCCCGGGCGGCCGCGATGTCGGCGGCGTCCTCGGCCGCCTCGATCGCCTCGAGCACCTCGGCGGGCACCACGGCAGCCAGCCGGCGGCCGCGGCGGGTCAGGTACACCGCCTCGCCGGCGTAGGCGGCGCGGTTGACCACGTCGCTCAGATGCTGGCGGGCGTCGCTGACGGACATCTCGCTCATGAGCACAACTGTACGTCTTGTACATCTCGCCGCACAGGGCCCGGGAGCGGCGCCTGGATCGTCACGGTCACCCCGCGCAGGTGCCGGTAGCCGCTGCACAGGCGCCCGGTGGCCTGGTCAGTACATCTACCACCCCGCACCGGGAGAAGGGGCGTGTCGAGCGCACCGGGGCTGCCCTGCGGCGCCCCCGACACACGCCCGCTCCGGTAGCCTCGACCCGGCCGGGCGCCCGCCGGTCGCTGCCCTGAATGGATCGGAGCTGTCATGCCAGCCGTCGTCGTGCTCGGCGCCCAGTGGGGCGACGAGGGCAAGGGCAAGGCCACCGACCAGATCAGCTCCCGGGTCGACTACGTGGTGAAGTTCAACGGCGGGAACAACGCCGGCCACACGGTGGTGATCGACGGCGAGAAGTACGCCCTGCACCTGCTGCCGTCCGGGATCCTCTCCCCGGGTGTCACGCCGGTGATCGGCAACGGCGTGGTGGTCGACATCGGCGTGCTGTTCGGGGAGCTGGACGCGCTCGATGTGCGGGGTGTCGACACCTCTCGGCTCGTGGTCTCCTCGGCCGCGCACGTGATCGCGCCGTACCACCAGACGATCGACAAGGTGAGCGAGCGGTTCCTCGGTACGCACCGGATCGGTACCACCGGCCGGGGCATCGGACCGGCCTACGCCGACAAGATCAACCGGGTGGGCGTGCGGATCCAGGACCTGTTCGACGAGCGCATCCTGGCCCAGAAGGTCGAGGGCGCCCTCGACCAGAAGAACCACCTGCTGGTGAAGGTCTACAACCGGCGGGCGATCACCGTCGAGGAGACCGTCGAGCAGCTGCTCTCCTACGCTGACCGGCTGCGGCCGATGGTGGCGGACACCCCCCTGATGCTCAACAAGGCCCTGGACGCCGGTCGAGCGGTGCTCTTCGAGGCCGGTCAGGCGACCATGCTCGACGTCGACCACGGCACGTATCCCTTCGTGACGTCGTCGAGCGCGACGGCGGGCGGGGCCTGCACCGGCTCGGGGGTGGGGCCGACCCGCATCGACCGCGTCGTCGGGGTGATCAAGGCCTACACGACCCGGGTCGGCGAGGGCCCGTTCCCCACCGAGCTGCGCGACGACACCGGTGAGTGGCTGCGCAAGACCGGTGGCGAGTACGGCGTGACCACCGGCCGCGCCCGCAGGTGCGGCTGGTACGACGCCGTCGTGGCGCGCTACGCGGGACGGATCAACGGCCTGACGGACCTGGTCCTGACCAAGCTCGACGTGCTCACCGGCCTGGAGAAGGTCCCGGTGTGCGTGGCGTACGACGTGCGCGGCAAGCGGTTCGACGAGATGCCGGCCGACCAGAGCGACTTCCACCACGCGACGCCCGTGCTCGAGGAGCTCGACGGCTGGTGGGAGGACATCACCGGCTGCCGGACCTTCGAGGAGCTGCCCGTCAACGCCCAGCGGTACATCCTGGCGCTCGAGGAGATGGCCGGCACGCGGGTCTCGGCGATCGGCGTCGGCCCGGGGCGGGACGCCACGATCGTCCGGCACGACCTGCTGCCCTGAGGGTCCCCGCGCGCCGATAGGCTGACCGCCCGTGAGGATCCTCGTCATCGGTTCCGGTGCCCGTGAGCACGCCATCGTCCGCGCACTCGTCACCGGGGGGAGCGACCCCGGCAGGACCGGCTCAGGCGAGGGCAACGACGTGCACGTCGCCCCCGGCAACCCCGGGATCGCGGCCCTGGCCCGCTTGCACGACGTCGACCCGATGGACGGTGCCGCCGTCGCCGACCTGGCCGTGCGTCTGGAGGCGGACCTCGTGGTGGTCGGCCCCGAGGGGCCGCTGGTCGCCGGGGTCGCCGACGCGGTTCGCGCCGCCGGCATCGTCTGCTTCGGCCCGGGTCAGCAGGCCGCCGCGCTGGAGGGGTCGAAGGCCTTCGCCAAGGACGTGATGGCAGCCGCCGGCGTGCCCACCGCGATGGCGCACGTGTGCACGACGGTCGACGAGGTGGCCGCGGCCCTTGACTCCTTCGGCGCGCCCTACGTGGTCAAGGACGACGGCCTGGCGGCCGGCAAGGGCGTGGTCGTGACCTCCGACCGGCAGGAGGCGCTGCTGCACGCGCAGGCCTGCCTGGAGCGTCGGGAGGCCGGCTCGGTGCTGGTCGAGGAGTACCTGGACGGCCCTGAGGTCTCCGTGTTCTGCCTCTGCGACGGATCGACTGTCGTCCCACTCGCTCCCGCCCAGGACTTCAAGCGCGCCCTGGACGGCGACGTCGGCCCGAACACCGGCGGTATGGGCGCCTACTCCCCGCTCCCGTGGGCGCCCGCCGAGCTCGTCGACGAGGTGGTGGCCCGCATCGCCCAGCCGACGGTCGACGAGATGCGGCGCCGCGGCACCCCGTTCTGCGGGGTCCTGTACTGCGGCCTCGCGGTGACGGCCCGCGGCCTGCGGGTGATCGAGTTCAACGTGCGGTTCGGCGACCCGGAGACGCAGGTGGTGCTGGCCCGCCTGATCACCCCGCTGGCTCCGGTGCTGCTTGCCGCCGCCAACGGCCGGCTGGACCAGATGCCCCCGTTGCGGTGGCGGTCGGACGCCGCCGTCACCGTGGTGGTCGCAGCGCACGGTTACCCCGGGACGGTGCGAGCGGGGGACGAGATCGAGGGTGTCGCCGACGCCGAGGCGGTATCGGGCGTGCACGTGCTGCATGCCGGGACGGCGCGCACCGAGGACGGCGCCCTGGTGTCCGCCGGAGGTCGCGTGCTCTCCGTGGTCGGTACCGGCGACGTGATCGACACGGCGCGGGAAGCGGCCTACGCGGGTGTCGAGCGGATCAGCCTTCGGGGTTCGCACCATCGCTCGGACATCGCCGCCCGGATGCCGTACCTGCCCAGCGCGACCGCGCCCTGACGGCGCGACGTCGGTACGGGAGCCTCAGGCCGGTCCGCGGGCCCCGGCTCGCATGATCGCGGTGAGCGCATGGCGGACGGACTCCCCGGCCGTCGCCGTTGCCGTGTCGATCCGCACCGGCTCCGGCTCCCACGGCTCGTACCGGCGCGCGACGACCTCGTCCCAGGTGGGCAGCGTGGCGCCGGGGATGTCGGCGACGCGATCCTGCACCCGGCTCCGGTGCACCTGCTGGTCCGAGCACACCAGCTCGATCTCCACGACCGAGGCCTCGGCCGCCTCCGCGACCGCCCGCAAGGCGCCGCGGGTCAGGGCGAGCGGGTTGACCGCGTCGATGATCACCCAGTGCCCGGCCCGGAGATTGTCCAGCGCCAGCGCGTAGGCGACCCGGTATCCGACGTCCTGCACCTCGCCCTGGACATCGGTCGCTCGACGGATGGCCTCTTCGATGGTGTCGATGCGCAGGTGCACGGCGCTCAGGTCACGCGCCAACCCGCGGGCCACCGTCGTCTTGCCGGTACCCGGGGGCCCGCCGAGGACCACCAGGAGCGGCACGTGGACCGCGGCGGCGAGCACGGTGCGCATCGGGTCGGTCACGTTCGCATCCTTGCGCACCTGTGCGCACTCCGGGCGCGTGTCGCACCGCCGGGCCCGCAGCAGGTACCTTGTCGCGCATGCCCCACGCTCGTCCGGTCCGGTTGCTTGCCTGCGCGGTGCTCGGTGCGGGGCTCCTCGCGGGGTGCTCCGGCCCCGGTCCGGAGCCGACGCCCAGCATCGAGGTCCAACCGACCGCAACGCCGACGCCGACCGCAACGCCGACCCCGACCCCCACCCCCGACCCGTGGGTGTCGGTGATCGCGACGGCTCCGGGCGACACGGTCGACGTCTACGCCGAGGCGGGAGCCGCGGCCCCGGATCGCACCATCACGGCGGAGGAGGTCGTCTCGCTGCCGGGACAGATCCCGCTGACCTTCCTTGTGCTCGAGCAGCAGGGGGACTGGCTCCAGGTGTCGCTGCCGGTGCGTCCCAACGGGTCGACCGGCTGGCTCAAGGCTGCTGACGTCACACTGTCCACCACCGACTACATGGTCGAGGTGCGCCTCACCGAGCACCGCCTGCTGCTGCACAAGGCGGACCAGGTGGTGATGGACGTCCCCGTCGGCGTCGGCCGGAGCTCGGTCCCCACGCCCGGCGGCGTGTACTACATCAAGGAGCTGCTCCAACCGCCGAACCCGGGTGGGGTCTACGGCGCCTACGCCTACGGGCTGTCCGGGTACTCCCCGGTGCTGGAGTCCTTCGCCGGCGGCCAGGGCGTGATCGGCATCCACGGGACCAACGAGCCCGCGCTGGTCGGGACCGACGTCTCGCACGGCTGCATCCGGATGCTCGACTCGGACGTCACCAGGTTGGTACAGGAGTTCGGGCTGCCGCTGGGCACGCCTGTGCAGATCATCGAGTGACGAGGAGGGCCACGTGCCCGAGGTGCTGCCAGGCTGGACGCACACGTACTCCGGGAAGGTCCGCGACCTCTACCTGCCCGAGCCGGGATCTCCGGTGGCGGCGCAGCACGGGGACGTCGTGCTGGTCGTCGCGAGCGACCGGATCAGCGCCTTCGACTACGTGCTGCCCACCCTCATCCCGGACAAGGGCCGGGTCCTCACCCAGCTGACCCTGTGGTGGTTCGACCAGCTGGACGACCTGGTGGGCCATCACCTGGTGACCGCCGACGCCGGGCCGGAGGGCGTGCCGGACGCCGTCGCCGGCCGGGCGATGGTGTGCCGCCGGCTCGAGATGTTCCCGGTGGAGTGCGTCGCCCGCGGCTACCTGACGGGTTCCGGTCTCGCCGAGTATCGCCAGACCGGCGAGGTGTGCGGGATCGCCCTGCCGGGCGGTCTGACCGACGGGTCGCGGCTGCCGGAGGCGATCTTCACGCCGGCCACCAAGGCCCCCCTCGGCGAGCACGACGAGAACGTCTCCTTCGACGCCGTCACGGCGACAGTGGGCGTCGCCGACGCGGCTCGCCTGCGCGATCTCACGCTGATGGCCTACTCCCGCGCCGAGCAGCTCACCCGGGAGCGCGGCATCATCCTCGCCGACACCAAGCTCGAGTTCGGCAGGGCCCTCGACGGTCCGCACCGTGGTGAGGTGCTGCTGGGCGACGAGATCTTCACGCCCGACTCCTCGCGCTTCTGGCCGGCTGACACCTGGGCGCCGGGCGGCGCGCAGCCGAGCTTCGACAAGCAGTACGTGCGGGACTGGCTCACCTCGCCCGCCTCCGGCTGGGACCGCGCGTCGGACACCCCACCGCCTCCGTTGCCCGACGACGTCGTGCAGCGCACCCGCGAGCGGTACCTCCAGGCGTTCCGGCAGCTGACCGGCGCGGACCTGCCGGTCTGATCAGGCGCGTGTGGCCGGGCGGGCCGACGTCCCGGTCCGCCGACGGAGGCGCGCGCCTCTGCGCCGGTGCTGTCCAGGTGATCGCCGTGCTCTCAGGTGGTCCAGATGATCTCGATCGGCGCGGCCCAGACCCGGTCGCTCACCGAGACCGCGGTCTGGCCGGTGTGCAGCACCACGCCGGCAACGAACCGCTCGCCGAGGTCGTCCCGCAACGTGCTCAGCCAGCGGGTGTCCGTGCTGGTCACGGTCGCGCCGGCCTTGACCTGGAGGGCGGCGACCCGGCCGTCGGGGGTCTGCAGCACCAGGTCGACGGACGGGCCGTTCCGGTCGCGGAAGTGGTACATCGTCGCGGCCTCCTCCGACCAGCCGAGCTGCTTGCGCAGCTCTGCGGCGACGAAGGCCTCGAGCAGGCGCCCGGCGTACTGCGGGTCACCGGCCGGTCCCGCCCCGGCGGGCGACACGTTGACCAGGCTGGCCGCGAGGCCGGTGTCGAGCAGGGCGATCTTGGGGCGGGTGACTGCCCGGGTCGACACGTGCGGGGACCAGCCGGGCAGCCGGTGCGTCAGGAACAGGGTCTCGAGCAGGCGCAGGTACGGCGGCAGGGTGTTGGCCGGGATCCCGGCGTCGGCGGCCAGGCTGGTCTTGACCAGCTCGGTCGCGTTCCGGGTCGCGAGCAGGGTGAGCAGCTGGGGCAGCTCGGCCAGGCGCTGCAGCCCCGAGACGTCGTGGGCGTCCCGCTCCACCAGCCGGGCGACGTAGTTGCGGAACCAGGCGGTGCGGCGTCGTCCGGGCGGACGGTGCAGGGCCTCGGGGTAGCCGCCGGCGCAGGCCTGCTCGAGGTAGTCGGTCCGGGTGAGGGTGCTGCGGTGGCCGGTGAGCCGCTGGCCGGAGAACAGGAAGTCGACGAACGTCTCGACCCGCCCGGCGAGCTCGCCCTGGCTGAGCCCGTACAGCTCGACGGTCTCGGCCCGACCGGCGAGGGAGTCCTGTGCGGCCGGCAGGTGCAGCAGGTTCGCCGATCCGGTGATCAGGAAGCGGCCCGGGCGAGGGTCGTTGTCCACCGCCAGCTTCAACGCGGTGACCAGGCCTGGCGCGCGTTGCACCTCGTCGATGGCGAGTAGTCCGCCAGGGTTCTGCGCGACGAATCCGTGCGGGTCGGCCTCCGCGGTCTCCTGGGCGAGCCGGTCGTCGAGGGTGACCAGCGTGCCGCCCCGCTCGGCGACGATCGCCTTGGCCAGGGTGGACTTCCCGACCTGCCGCGCGCCCTGGAGCATCACGATCCGGGTGTCGTCGAGAGCCTCGTGGATCCGCGGCGTGATGGAGCGGAGCAGGCCTGGCGACGGCTCGGTCACGGGCTCAGGCTAGCGGCGGGCCCGGCTTCCGGGTGGCTGCGGCGCGGCGCGGCGGCGGGATCCGACGACGACGCCGCGGCGACCGGGCTCGTGGATCCGCTGCGGGACGCTCGTGATTTCGCTGGACGGTGTCCGCGGTTCCGCTGCAGCCCGGCCTACGAGGAGCGGTACCTGCCCGCGTTCCGGCAGGATGGCCGCCATGAAGGCGACGATCATCCACGGCGGGTTCGACATCCGGGTGGAGGACGTGCCAGATCCCGTCCTGCTCGAGCCGACGGACGCCGTCGTGCGGGTGCTCCTCTCCTGCATCTGCGGCAGTGACCTGTGGCCGTACCGACGGACCGGGCCCCGGCCGGGCGGACCGGGCCCCGGCCGGGCGGGCCGGGCCCCGGCCGGGCGGGCCGGGCCGGATCGGGCACGAGTTCCTTGGTGTGGTGGAGGCTGTCGGCAGCGAGGTGCTGACGGTGCGGCTTGGTGACGTCGTCGTCGCGCCCTTCGTCTGGAGTGACGGCACCTGCCCGAACTGCCGCGCCGGCATCCACACCTCCTGTCTGAACGGGGGCGGCTGGGGTGCGGACCGGGTGGACGGCGGTCAGGGCGAGGCGGTGCGCGTTCCACTCGCGGACGGCACGCTGGTGGTCGCACCCGTTGCGCCGGACGACGAGCGACTGCCCGCACTGCTGACCCTCTCGGACGTGATGGGCACCGGGCACCACGCGGCACGCGCCGCCGAGGTGGGACCTGGATCGCAGGTGGTGGTGGTCGGTGACGGCGCGGTCGGGCTGTGCGGGGTGCTCGCCGCCCGCCGCCTGGGAGCCGAACGGATCATCCTGATCAGCCGGCACGAGTCCCGCGCCGCGGTCGGCCGGTCCTTCGGGGCGACGGATGTGCTGGCCGAGCGTGGCGACGACGCGGTCGCCCGGGTTCGCGAGATGACCGATGGCCTTGGGGTGCCGCACGTCCTGGAGTGCGTCGGTACGCAGGACTCCTGGGACACCGCCGTCGCGGTCGCCCGGCTGGGTGGCACCGTCGGGTACGTCGGCGTGCCGGCCGGTCTCGACGGCGGCCTGCCGCACTGGGACATGTTCGGTCGGAACATCGCCGTGCGGGGTGGGGTGGCGCCGGTGCGGGCCTACCTGCCGGAGCTGATGGCGGAGATCCTGGTCGGCGCGATCGACCCGTCGCCGGTGTCGACCTGTCGCTGCCCTTGGACCGGGCGCCCGAGGGATATGCGGCGATGGACCGGCGCGCGGCCATCAAGGTCCTGCTGCGACCGTAGGACCCGCACTCAGGCCCTTGGACCCCTGGCGCGGTACGGGCCGTCGGGTGTTAGGTCGGCCACGGAGGTGTGATCATGCGCGGACGGGTTCTGCGGATCGGTCTGCTGGTCGGTGCGGTCCTCCTGCTGGCGGCCTGTGCCGCGGGCGGGAACGACGTGGCCAACACGGCCGCGGCCGGTGGTGACGTTGCGGGGTTCTGGCTGGGGCTGTGGCACGGCTTCATCAGCCCGTTCACGTTCATCGTGTCCCTGTTCACCGACACGGTGAGCATCTACGAGGTGCATAACAACGGCGGTTGGTACGACTTCGGGTTCATGATCGGCGTCTCGATGTTCTTCGGCGGCGGTGCCGGCGGCGGCGGGGCGGCCCGCAAGCGGCGCCGGGTCTGAGCCACCGACTGAGCCACCGAGCCATTCCCTCTTGCGACAATGGGTCGGCGCGCGATGTATATCGCGCATGGCACTCCGAACGACCGAGCAGGCCTACCTGGTGCTCCTGTCGCTCGCAGAGCGGCCACGGCACGGCTACGGCATCGTGCAGGCCGTGCTGGAGCTGTCCGACGACGCGGTGCGGCTGGGTGCCGGCACGCTGTACGGCCTGCTGGACCGGATGGTGGCTGCCGGCATGGTCGAGCCGGATCGTGAGGAGATCGTGGACGGCCGGCTGCGCCGCTACTACTGCCTGACGGAGCACGGGTCGGCGGCGGTGGTTGCCGAGACCGCCCGGCTGCAGGCGCTCGCCTGCCGGGCGCGCCGCGTGCTCCGGGCCGATCCCGCGCTGGGTGGTGCCTGATGCCCGTGCCTGACCACGGCGGCGGCCCTTGGGGCAGCGGGCCGGCCGGGTCTGCGGGGGCTGCCGGGTTCGGCGTGTTCGGCGTGCCGGCGGGGATCAGCCCGCGCCTGGTGCGTTCGGCGCGCTTCTGGCTGCGCGCCTATCCGCGGCGGTGGCGGACGGCTCGCGGCGAGGAGATGCTCGGGCTCCTCGCGGACCTCGCCGGGCCGGGCGACGGACGCCTCGATGCCCGGACCGCCGTGAACCTGGGGCGTGGCGGCTGGGCGACCCGGTGGCGCGAGCACCCTCCGCTCGGGCCGTGGCTGCTGTACCGGATGTTCGATCGCCGGATCCCGCGTGAGTACCGCTGGTGGGCGCACGACGACATCGACGGGTTCTGGCGGCCCCTGCGCACCTTCCTCACGGGTGTCTCGTTCCTGCCGATCGTCATGATGATCCCGGGCCTTCGCGACTCTGCAAGGGTCGTCCTGGTCGTGCTGGCAGTGTCGAGCGTCGGCGAGCTGCTCTTCTGGCCAAACCACCAGCGTCGTCTGGCGCGGCGGAAGCACCTCGCCCTCGGTCCGGGCGAGCCGCTCGTGCCGGGCGCGTACGTCAACCGCGAGGTCCCGCGGCAGCGGGTCGATGCACGGTCCGGATCGCTCTGGACGGCGTGCTTCCTCACCGTCGTGGCCGTCGCGGGTGCGGTTGCCGCGGTGGTCGGTCACCGGGGCTTTGCTGTCGGGGTCCTCCTCGTTGCGGTGTGGTTCAGGGTGGTGGGTGCTCTCGTCAGGGAAGGGAATCTTCGCCGCTTCGTGCCGCGTCACCTGCCGCAGCAACCGCACCGGAGACTGCGCCCCGTGTCGAGACAGGGAAAGGTCGGTCTGGCCTTCTGGTCCGCGCTCGCTATCGCGCTCGCCTGGCTCGAGGCGTCCGGTCGCCTGGTGGTGGGCGCCGTCGTCGTCCTCGGTGCGGTCGCCCTCGTCCTGCTGCCCGGGGCAGCCATGGCGGCCCGGAGGACGCGCGAGGTCGCCCTGGCCTTCGCCGGGCACGACCTGTGGCGCGTCATGGCGGGTGGACGGCCACCCTTGGTGGACTACCCGGCGCAGGGGGTCGCCCAGCTCGACGGCCCGATCCCGCTCGGCGCCGTCGTGCCGCCGCACCGGCTCGGGGACCCGCCGTACCCCGCGCTGCTGATCTGACGGCGGATCAACCGGCACGGGCCCGCCCCGCCGTCCCCCTGCCGGACAGCCCTGCGCCCACCCCCGTGCCCGTCGGTACGCTGTGCCTCGGTCCTGAACCGTCAGCCAGCACAGGAGCGCTCCGTGGGACGCGTCGTCGTCGAAGTGATGCCCAAGCCCGAGATCCTCGACCCGCAGGGCAAGGCGGTCGCGTCGGCCCTGCCGCGGCTGGGCTTCCACGGGTTCACCGGGGTCCGCCAGGGCAAGCGGTTCGAGCTCGAGGTGGACGGTGAGGTCACCGCCGAGGTCCTCGACGCCGTCCGGCAGGCGGCGCAGACCCTGCTGTCCAACCCGGTGATCGAGGACGTCGTCTCGGTCGAGGTGCAGGACGCCGGGTCCGTCGCGCAGGTCCAGCCGTGACAGCGGCAACCCCCGACGCCGGCGCCGGCTCCGCCCGGATCGGCGTCGTCACCTTCCCCGGCAGCCTCGACGACCGGGATGCGGCACGGGCCGTGCGGCTGGCGGGCGCCACCCCGGTCGCCCTCTGGCACGCCGACGACGACCTGCACGGGGTGGACGCCGTCGTGCTGCCCGGCGGGTTCTCCTACGGCGACTACCTTCGCGCCGGCGCGATCAGCCGGTTCGCCCCCGTGATGGACTCCCTGGTCGACGCCGCGCACGGCGGGCTCCCGGTGCTCGGCGTCTGCAACGGCTTCCAGATCCTGTGCGAGGCGCACCTCCTCCCCGGCGCGATGATCAAGAACGACCACCGGGCGTTCGTCTGCCGCGAGCAGCAGCTGATCGTGGAGAACACCGACACCGCCTGGACCCGGCAGTACACCGTCGGCGAGCGGATCACCATCCCGCTGAAGAACCAGGACGGGCAGTTCGTCGCGGACGAGCGGACGCTCGACCAGCTCGAGGCACAGGGGCGGGTCGTGTTCCGGTACGCCAGCTGGAACCCGAACGGATCCCGCCGGGATATCGCCGGGATCACCAACGAGGCGGGGAACGTGGTGGGCCTGATGCCGCACCCGGAGCACGCGGTCGAGCCGGGCTTCGGCCCCGACGGGCCGGTCGGACCGCGCCGCGGCACCGACGGTCTGCGGTTCTTCACGTCGGTGCTCGGCAGCCTTGTCCGCTGAGCCGGGTCGCGCGGTGAACGGCGTCGTCCACGTCACGGTCGTGCCCTGGGACGACGACGACGTCGCCCGGCTGCGCGACGAGCAGCAGGCCGAGATCGCGACGAGGTACGACGGGCAGGGCGACATCGAGGCGGTGCTGCCGGCCGAGGAGATGCTGGCGACGGTGGCCCTGACCGTCGACGGTGACGTGGTCGGGTGCGGGTCGCTGCGTGACGGGATGAAGTACGGCGAGGGGTTCGGCGAGCTCAAGCGGATGTACGTGCGCCCGGAGTGGCGACGCCGCGGGCTGTCTCGACAGGTCGTCGCGGCGCTGGAAGCCATCGCGGTCGAGAACGGGATGCGCCGGTTGATCGTGGAGACAGGTGTCCGCCAGCGCGAGGCGGTCGGCCTGTATCGATCGTCCGGGTACCGGCGGATCGCGAACTTCGGCCCGTACCCGGATGTGCCGACGTCCATCTGCTACGGCCGGTGGCTCGTGCCGGATGCCGGGATGCGGGTGCTGGTGGTGAACGGCACCGTCGGCGCGGGCAAGACGGCGGTCGCCGACGCCGCGGCCGAGCTGCTCCGCGAACGAGAGGTGCCGCACGCCTGGCTCGACGTCGACGTCTTCCGCCGGGTGTGGCCGAGGCCCGACGGCGACCCCTTCGCCCAGCAGGTCGTCTTCGGCCATCTCGCGGCGATCACCCCGAACCTGCAGGCACGGGGGTACCGCCACGTCGTCCTGGCGGAGGTGGTCGAGCACCCGGCTGACCGCGAGCGGTACGAGGCGGCGTTCGACGGCGCCGACGTGGCGATCGTGCGGGTCACCGCGAGCGAGGCGACCCGGCTCGCGCGAGTGGCCGCGCGGGAGACCGACGAGCACTGGCGGGACTGGCACCTGGCGCGAACGGTCGAGCTCGAGGCGATCCTGGCCGCGGCCGCGCTGGACGACGCGGTGGTGGACAACGACGGACGGCCGGTGCGGGACGTCGCAGCCGAGGTGCTCGCCGCCGCCGGCTGGTGAGAATCCGGCTGCCCCGCGGACGGTCAGTCCCCGGCGGCCGCCCTCACTCCGTTGGTCCCATCTGGACGGTGCCGTCGTCGGCAACCGACCACCCCGGGTTGTAGGCGACCTCCCACGGCATGCCGGCCGGATCCGCGAAGTAGCCGTGGTAGCCGCCCCATGCGGCCCGCTGCGCCGGCTTGAGGATCCGCGCGCCGGCGTGCTCGGCGTCGTCGAGCACCTGATCGACCTCCCAGGTCGATCCGACGTTGTGCGCGAGCGTGACGTTGCCCACCGTCGGTGCTGCGGTGCCGGAAGGGTCGATGTCGCGGGCGAGCTCCCCGGCGTCGTACAGCGAGAGCAGAAGACCAGGGCCCACCTGGAGGAACAGGACGGCCCCCGGGATGTCCAGGACCGGCCTCCAGCCCAGTCCCTCGAGGTAGAAGCTGTGGGCGGCAGCCAGGTCCGGCACACCGATCGTGATCAGGCTGAGGCGTTGGTCCATGCGCGAGACCCTAGCGACGGGCTATGACACACGGATCCCCAGCTGCTCGGCGAGGGCTGGCGCCAGCGCGACGAGCTGCTCCTCGCTGATCGTCGCGCCCGCGAGCCCGGCCAGGCCGTCGACGGCGCGCAGGTCAGCCCCGCGCAGGTCAGCCGAGGTGAGCTTGGCGCGGGTCACGTCAAGGCGGCCCACCCGGCAGTCCTCGATGACAAGGCCCTTTGCTTCGGAGCCGACCAGATCGAGGTCACCGACGGTGCACCCGGTCAGCCGAACCTCCTCCAGGTGCGCGTCCCGCAGATTGAGGTAGTCGATCTTGCCGCCACGGACGGTGACCCGGGTGAGGCGGCCGCGGTACGCGCGCACCGCCCCGAGTCGGCAGTCGGCGAGCGTGACGTCGCGCCACGTCGCGTCCGCAACGTCCAGGCTGGCCGCGTGGGCGCGGGTGAGCGTCGTGTCGATCAGGTGCGCCCCGGTCAGGCGGGTCTCCTCGAGCGCGCAGTCGGTGATCGCGCAGTCGATGAACCGGGCGGACGTCGCGTCCTGCCCGGACAGGTCGAGCCCGTCGAAGGACAGCAGCTCGTAGTCGCCCTCACGCTCGAGCTCACCACGGAACGGCTCCAGGTCCACCGCGTCAGCCTGGCACGCGGCGCCGACGCCGGGGCGCAGCCGCACTTGTGGATGGGTCAGCCGAGCAGGGCCTCGCGCAACCGGTCGGCGTTCGCCTCTGCCCACCTGGCGTCGCGGCGCCAGACGACACCGTGGCCCTCGTCCCACAGTCGGGCCCACGGCTCCTCGCCGGTCTCCTTGCCGGTGCGCAACAGCTCGTACATCGACCATGCCCTGGGGGCCAGGGTGGCTGCGAGCAGGATCCGGTCGTCCTCGTCCATGCCGTAGCCCTTGGCGAGCCCCCGCAACCGCGTGACGACGTCGGGCCACGGCGTCGCCGGGGCCAGCGGGACAAGGCCGTGCGCCAGGTACGCCAGGTCCCAGGTTCGGGTGCCCGGCGAGGAGGCATCCCAGTCGATGATGACCAGGCGGTCGGAGGCCACGACGATGTTCCACGGCGCGACATCGTTGTGCACCACCAGGTCGTCGCCGTCGGTGGCGACGTGGCACACCCAGACGGCGTCGTCCGGCGGGTGCCAGTCCTCCAACGCGTCGTGCAGCTCACGGACCATCCGGCCAACCGCGACCGGGTCCAGTGGTGGGCTCTCCGTGTCGCCGAGGTGGGCGACCCGGCCGGGGATGTACTCCAGGACGTGCCGACCGGCGTCGTCCAGGCCGAGGCTGCGCGGCGCGTTCCGGAAGCCGACCCGCTCCAGGTGCATCAGCAGGGCGTGCACCGCCGGCGTCTGCGGGCCCGCCGGGCGGCGCGCCGTCTCGCCGACCCGCTCCCCGCGCTCCGAGGCGTCGCCGCCCCCCAGCGGTACCCCCAGCTCAGTCACGGGACCATGGTGGGCCCTCGCATCGGTATTGGTCGAGGGACTGGCCGAACGGACGACAGCCGGGCTCAGTCCTTCGTGAAGACGAACGAGCCCGACCACGGTACGGCCCACGGCTGGCTGGTCACCCCGTTGGCCTCGAAGCCGTCCCCGTAGGTCTCCTGGCCGGCCGTCTTCTCCACCTGGACGGTCCCGCCCTCTTCCGCGGTGATCACGCCGGCGTGCACGGCCGCAACGCAGATCGAGGAGTCTTCGGTGTAGATCCCGTCCGTGCCGCCCCAGATCGGCCACTCCACCGAGCCGCCCGGCGGGCAGGTGAAGTCGAAGGTCGTGCCCTCCTGGTAGTCGCCGGCCGTGGTGGCCCAGGCGGTGACGGCGTCGTCCTTGGCGGGGGCGGAGTCCTTGTCGGCCTTGTCGGGCGACGCATCCTTCGCCGGTTCGGTGGCTTCGTCCTTGGTCTCCGTGGCGGCGGGTTCGTCGGTGTCCCCGTCGCCTCCGCCACACCCGGTGAGTACGACTGAGCCGACCACGACTGCGCCGGCCACGATTCCCAGTCTGCGCCTGATCTGCGTATTCATCCGAGCCGCCCGGTGACGATCGATGTGGTCGACGCTAGCCTTGCCGATCGACTGGTGGGCCGGATTGAGTGGGTGAGGGCGGGTCTTCAGCCCGCGCCTTCGAGCAGGACCTCGTGCAGGGGCTCGGCGTTCGCTTCGACCCATTCGGCGTCGCGGCGCCAGATGGCACCGTGGCCCTCGCCCCACAGTCGGGCCCAGGGCTGCTCGCCGGTCTCCTTGCCCTGCGCGAGCAGGGTGTACATCGACCACGTCCGGGGGGCCAGGGTGGCTGCGAGCAGGATCCGGTCGTCTTCACCCAGCCCGTACCCGCCGGCCAGCCCCCGCAACCGCGTGACGACGTCGGGCCACGGCGTCGCCGGCTCGAGCGGGACCAGGCCGTGCGCCAGGTAGGCGAGGTCCCACGTTCGCGTGCCCGGTGAGCAGGCATCCCAGTCGATGAGCACGAGCCGGTCCGGCGCCACGACGATGTTCCAGGGCGCGATGTCGTTGTGCACGATGAGGTCGTCGCCGTCGGTCGGGATCGGGCAGCACCAGACCGCATCGGGCGGCGGTGCCCAGCCGTCGAGGGCGTCGTGCAGGTCCCGCACCATCCGGCCGACGTCGGATGCGTCCACCGGCGGATCACCGGGCCCTGGCGCGTCGGCCATCCGTCCGGGGATGTACTCCAGGACGTGCCGACCGGCGCCGTCCAGGCCGAGGCTGCGCGGGGCGTGCCGGTAGCCGACCCGCTCCAGGTGCGTGAGCAGGGCGTGCACGGCGGGGGTCTGCGGACCGGCCGGGCGGCGCACCGTGTCGCCGACCCGGATCACGCCGGCAGCGACGTTCCCGCCGGACAGCGCCTCCTCCAGCGGCTCGACGGGCTCCCTCATGCGGTCCATCGTGGGGTGCCGGCGGTGCGCGGGTCGAGCGGTTTCGTCAGGTGCCGCCGAGCAGGGTCGATGCGTGGTCCGGCACGTAGCGCTGGCTGTCCCGGGGTGGCCGGATGTAGCCGGTCGGCGGTGGCCGGTCGGGTAGTTCGATGGGCTCCCGCACCACGTCGCGGTAGTCCAGGCTCGACACCAGGTGGTGGATCATGTCCAGGCGCGAGCGCCGCTTGTTGTCGCTCTCGACCACCCACCAGGGCGCCTCGGGGATGTCGGTGTGCACCAGCATCTGGTCCTTGGCGCGGGAGTAGTCCTCCCACCGGCTGATCGAGTGCAGGTCCATCGACGAGAGCTTCCACCGGCGCATCGGGTCGTCCAGTCGCGACCGGAAGCGGGCCTCCTGCTCGGCGTCGCTCACCGAGAACCAGTACTTGCGCAACAGGATCCCGTCCTCGACGAGCATCCGCTCGAAGATCGGGCACTGGTGCAGGAACCGCTGGTACTCATCCGGGGTGCAGAAGCCCATCACGCGTTCGACGCCGGCCCGGTTGTACCAGGACCGGTCGAACAGGATGATCTCCCCGGCCGCTGGAAGGTGGGCGATGTACCGCTGGAAGTACCACTGGCTGCGCTCGCGGTCGCTGGGTGCCGGCAGGGCGACGATGCGGGCGACGCGCGGGTTGAGGTACTGCGTGACCCGCTTGATCGTGGAGCCCTTGCCGGCGGCATCGCGCCCCTCGAAGATCACCACGAGCCGCTTGCCCTCGGTCCGCACCCACTCCTGGACCTTGACCAGCTCCGCCTGCAGGCGGAACAGCTCACGCTCGTAGACGGCCTTGGGAAAGCGGTTGGTCCTGTCGTCGTGCTCCGTCGCACCGGCCATGTTCGGCAGCGTAGGCCTGCCCGGCGCCGCAGGTCAGCCCCGCGCGGCAGGTCAGCCCAGCACGTCGACTAGGTCGAAGCGGACCGGCCGCTGCAGCTGCTGGTAGGTGCACGACGCCGGGTCTCGGTCCGGGCGCCACCGGACGAACTGCGTGGTGTGCCGGAATCGCGGGCCCTCCATGTGGTCGTAGCGGACCTCGACCACGCGCTCGGGACGCAGCGGCACGAAGGCCAGGTCCTTGCCGGAGTTCCACCGGCTCGCCGCCGCCTCGGTCGGGGTGCGGGTGCCGGCGGATTGCGCGGCCGCGGTCCACGGGTGGTCGGCCGCGTCGGTGACCAGCGGCTGCAGCTCGGCGAACAGCTCCCGGCGACGCTGCATCGGGAACGAGCTGGCGACGCCGACCGACGCGAGCCGACCGGCGTCGTCGTACAGGCCCAGCAGCAGCGAGCCGACGGCGTCCGGGTCGCTCGTGTGCACCCGGTAGCCGGCGAGGACGCAGTCGGCGGTGCGTTCGTGCTTGATCTTGGTCATCACGCGCTTGTCCGGCTGGTAGGTGTGCGCGGGGTTCTTGGCCACGATATCGTCCAGCCCGGCGCCCTCGAAGGTTGCGAACCACTCGGTGGCTTCGGCCAGGTCCGTCGTGGCCCGGGTGAGGTAGACGCCTGGGCCACCACCCGGCACGGCCGCCTCCAGGAGTGCCCGACGCTCGGCGAACGGCCGGCCGGTGAGGTCGTCGTCGCCACGGGTGAGGGCATCGAACACCACCAGGACGGCGGGGGTCTGCCGATCTCCACCTCTGCCCCGTCGCGGTAGACGATGGCGCGGAAGCCGTCCCACTTGGGCTCGTAGACCTGGCCCCGGCGGGATGGTGGGCATGGACTTGGCGAGCATCGGCGCTACCGGGGGCATCACGGGCAGGTGCATCGGTTCAGTGTGCGGGGCGCGAGATGCCCCGTCGACCCCTAGCATCGCGCTCATGGTCGACTCGACGCAGGACGCCACCGATCGCGCAGTCCAGCGGGCCGAACGGCTGCGGGAGCTGCACCGGCCCGGCGAGCCGCTGGTCCTGGTGAACGTCTGGGATGTGCTCGGTGCACGGGTGGTCGCGGCGCAGGGTGCGCGGGCCGTCGCCACGGCCAGCTGGGCCATGTCGGCGGCCGCCGGCAGGCCGGACGGCGAGGGCCTCGACCTGAGCGAGAACCTGACAGTGGTCGCCCGGATCGTCGCGGCCGTCGACCTCCCGGTGACCGGGGACCTCGAGCGCGGCTACGGCCGGACGCCGGAGCACGTCGCCGCCTCCGTGCTGCGCCTGCTGACCGCGGGCGCGGTGGGCTGCAACATCGAGGACAGCCTGGTGCAGCTGGGCCAGCGGGACGCCGGTTCCGGGCTGCGGCCGGTTGCCGAGCAGGTGCAGCGGCTGGCAGCCGCGCGCGAGGCCGGGCGCCGGGCGGGCGTGCCCCTTGTGCTCAACGCCCGCACGGACGTTGTCGCCCGCGGGGGTGGGGTGGACGACGCCGTCCGGCGCGGGTTGGCCTACCTCGACGCCGGTGCGGACTGCGTCTTCGTGCTCGGCGTGCACGAGCTGGCCGACATCCGGCGCCTCGCCGACGCGTTCGATGGCCGCCTGAACGTGCTCGGTCGACCGGGCATGCCGTCGATCGCCGAGCTCGCCGACGCCGGCGTGTGCCGGATCAGCATCGGCTCCAGCGGACCGGGGATCGCCTACGCGGCGTTCGGCCGGGCCGCGGCCCAGCTGCTCGCCGGCGGTGACTACCTGCCCGAGCAGGCTCTGGTGCTGCCGACCGGCGACCACGACGCCAAGGACGACGCCGCCGAGCTGCCGACTGGGCGCTGAGTGGCATCCGGGCCACGAGACGCCCCCGTTCGCCGCCGCCGCCGCGGGTAGCCTGTGCCCCGTCCCCGTGGGTCCTCGCCGGTAGGGAACCGATGAATCCTGACAGTGCTGCTTCTCCAGTGCGCGACTCCTCGGACGACGTCGCCGACACCGTCGAGCATGCGGCGGCGAACCCGGACACCGCCCAGTTGTACGCGGAGCTGGGCCTGAAGCCCGAGGAGTACGCGCAGATCCGCGAGCTGCTGGGTCGCCGTCCGACCAACGCCGAGCTGGCCATGTACTCCGTGATGTGGTCCGAGCACTGCTCCTACAAGTCGTCGAAGGTGCACCTGCGCACCTTCGGCGAGCGCACCACCGACCAGATGCGCGAGCGCCTGATGGTCGGCATGGGCCAGAACGCCGGCGTGGTGGACATCGGCGACGGCTGGGCCGTCACCTTCAAGGTGGAGAGCCACAACCACCCCAGCTTCGTCGAGCCCTACCAGGGTGCGGCCACCGGCGTCGGTGGGATCGTGCGCGACATCATGTCGATGGGCGCCCGGCCGGTCGCCGTGATGGACCAGCTGCGGTTCGGCGCCATCTCGCACCCGGACACCGCGCGCGTGGTGCACGGCGTGGTGGCCGGCGTCGGCGGCTACGGCAACTGCCTTGGCCTGCCGAACATCGGCGGCGAGGTCGTCTTCGATCCCTCGTACCAGGGGAACCCGCTGGTCAACGCCTTGTGCGTGGGGGTGTTGCGGCACGAGGACGTGCACCTGGCGAACGCCTCCGGCGTCGGCAACAAGGTGGTCCTGTTCGGCGCCCGCACCGGCGCCGACGGCATCGGTGGCGCCTCCATCCTGGCCAGCGAGACCTTCGTCGACGGCGTCCCCTCCAAGCGCCCGAGCGTGCAGGTCGGCGACCCGTTCATGGAGAAGGTGCTGATCGAGTGCTGCCTGGAGCTCTACGCGGCGCGGGTCGTGGAGGGCATCCAGGACCTGGGCGCGGCCGGCATCTCGTGCGCCACCTCCGAGCTGGCGGACAACGGCAGCAGCGGCATGCACGTGGACCTGGAGAAGGTGCTGCTCCGCGACCCGACGCTGACCGCCGGAGAGATCCTGATGTCGGAGTCCCAGGAGCGGATGATGGCGATCGTCTCGCCGGCGAACCTCGAACCCTTCCTTGCGATCACGCGGAAGTGGGATGTGGAGAGGGCGATCATCGGTGAGGTCACCGATGGCACCCGGCTGACCATCGACCACTGCGGCCACCGGATCGTCGACGTCGACCCGCACACCGTCGCCAACGGCCCGGTGTACCACCGGCCCTACGCGCGCCCGGCCTGGCAGGACGGGTTGCAGGCGGACACCATCAGCGGGCCCGACGGCGCCGCCCGGTATGCCAGGCCCACCACCGGCGAGGAGCTGCGCGCCACCCTGCTCCGTCTGGTCGCGTCGCCGAACCTCGCCTCGAAGGCATGGGTCACGGACCAGTACGACAGGTTCGTGCAGGGCAACACCGCCCTCGCCCAGCCCGACGACGCCGGGGTGGTCCGGGTGGACGAGGCGACCGGCCTCGGCGTGGCGCTGGCGACCGACGGCAACGGTCGGTACGCCAAGCTCGACCCCTACGCCGGTGCCCAGCTGGCACTGGCCGAGGCCTACCGGAACGTGGCGACCGTCGGCGCCCGCCCGCTCGCCGTGACGGACTGCCTGAACTTCGGCTCACCGGAGGACCCGGACGCCATGTGGCAGCTGGTCGAGGCGATCAACGGTCTCGCGGACGCCTGCCAGGAGCTGGGCGTGCCGGTCACCGGCGGGAACGTGTCCCTGTACAACGGGACCGGCGAGCCGGGCACCATCGACTCCTCGATCCACCCCACCCCGGTGGCCGGGGTGCTCGGCGTGCTGGACGATGTCGCGCGCGTCGTCCCGTCCGGCTGGCGCGGCCCTGGCCAGGGCATCTACCTGCTCGGCAGCACCCGCGGCGAGCTGGACGGGTCAGTATGGGCCGACGTCGTGCACGGTCACCTGGGTGGGCTGCCGCCGCGCGTTGACCTGCCCGCCGAGCGCGCGCTCGCGGCCGTGCTGATCTCCGCCGCGCGGGACGGGCTGGCCGAGGCCGCCCACGACCTGTCCGAGGGCGGTCTCGCCCAGGGCCTTGTCGAGGGTTGCCTGCGCTACGGCGTCGGGGCAGCCGTCGACCTCGCCGCGCTCGGCGAGCGCGACGGCGTGACCCCGTTCGAGGCCCTGTTCGCCGAGTCCAGCGCCCGCGCACTGGTCGCCGTGCCGCGCAGTGAGGAGGTGCACCTGGTGGACCTGTGCACGGCCCGGGGCGTGCCTGCGCTGCGGATCGGCGTCACGGACGACACCGCGGGGGACACCGGGGCTGCCCTGCGGGTCGCCGACCTCTTCACGGTCGGCCTGGCCGAGCTCACCGGGGCACACACCGCGACACTCCCCGACCATTTCGGCTGAAGGGCCACACCCACACCTGTGTTTGGCTGCGCCAGGTGGGACTCCGGTCCTAATCTTGACGTCAAGATACTTTTTACCATTGACCTTTGGGTGATCGCGTCAGGATCACCTACCCCGCGCCAGCAGGACGTCCATCCGACGGTCACCGCGGTACGCGGCGCACGATCCCAGGCGAACCCCGGGCCAACGTCTCACACACCTCTGCACGGGCCCGCACGTGGCCCGGATCTCGAAGGAGCAACTCCCATGGACAGTGCCCTGGAGCCGGTCTTCGCCCAGGTCCTCCGCCGCAACCCCGGGGAGGTCGAGTTCCACCAGGCCGTCCGTGAGGTGTTCGACAGCCTGGGCCCGGTGATCAAGAAGAACCCGCAGTACGCCGAGGCCGCTGTGCTGGAACGGCTGTGCGAGCCCGAGCGCCAGATCATCTTCCGGGTGCCGTGGGTCGACGACAACCGCCGCGTCCAGATCAACCGCGGCTTCCGGGTGGAGTACAACTCGGCACTCGGCCCGTACAAGGGCGGCCTGCGGTTCCACCCGTCCGTGTACCTGGGCATCATCAAGTTCCTCGGCTTCGAGCAGATCTTCAAGAACGCCCTGACCGGTCTGCCCATCGGCGGCGGCAAGGGCGGCTCGGACTTCGACCCGCACGGCAAGTCCGACGCCGAGGTGATGCGGTTCTGCCAGTCGTTCATGACCGAGCTGTACCGCCACCTCGGCGAGTACACCGACGTCCCCGCCGGTGACATCGGCGTCGGCGGCCGGGAGATCGGCTACCTGTTCGGCCAGTACAAGCGAATCACCAATCGCTACGAGTCCGGCGTCCTGACCGGCAAGGGCATCGGCTGGGGCGGTTCTCTGGTCCGCACCGAAGCCACCGGCTACGGCACGGTGATCTTCGCCGAGGAGATGCTGAAGACCCGTGGCCAGTCCGTCGACGGCAAGCGCGTCGCGGTCTCCGGCGGCGGCAACGTGGCCATCTACGCGGTGGAGAAGGCGCAGGCGCTCGGCGCGAAGGTCGTGACGTTCTCCGACTCCTCCGGCTACATCGTGGACGAGGCCGGCATCGACCTCGCCCTGCTGAAGGACATCAAGGCGGTCCGGCGCGGCCGGGTCGCCGACTACGCCGCCGAGCGGTCCTCCGCCCGGATGGTCAGCGAAGGCACCGTATGGGACGTCCCGGTCGACGTCGCGCTGCCCTGCGCCACCCAGAACGAGCTGACTGGTGCGGACGCCAAGGTGCTGCTGAGCAACGGTGTGCTGGCCGTGGCAGAGGGTGCCAACATGCCCACCACGCCCGACGCCGCGGTCCTGTTCCAGGACGCCGGCGTGCTGTTCGCCCCCGGCAAGGCCGCCAACGCCGGAGGCGTGGCGACCTCTGCCCTGGAGATGCAGCAGAACGCCGGCCGCGACGCCTGGACGTTCGAGCACGCCGAGGAGCGTCTCACCACGATCATGGTGGACATCCACGCGAGCTGTGCCGCCACCGCCGAGGAGTACGGCCACCCGGGTAACTACGTGATGGGCGCCAACATCGCCGGCTTCCAGAAGGTCGCCGACGCGATGCTCGCCTTCGGCGTCATCTGATCCGACCGTCCGTACGCGGGGCCGCCTGCGCCACGGCGCGGCGGCCCTTCGTCGTCCCGGTGAGGTGGTCCTGTCCGTAGGGGCTCGGGCAAGGGGCTCGGGGCTCGGCGGGCTCGCGGGGCTCGGGCAAGGGGCTCGGGGCTCGGCGGGCTCGCGGGGCTCGGCGGGCTCGCGGGGCTCGGCGGGCTCGCGGGGCGCTCACGGAGCTCGGAGATCGCTCCCGTCGAGCGGGTCCGGGAGGGCCGGCAGGCCCGTCGGGCGCGTGAAGTACGCCCACGGGAACCACGGCTGCCCGCAGCGCGTCCACCCCTCCTGCTCGAGCGCCCGACCCCGGCTCCGCGAGGCGAAGACCCGCAGGTGCTCCCACTGCTCGGCGGACGAGCGGACGATGAGGGTCGCCGTTCCGGAGCCGACGAGGTGCCAGCCGTAGCGGCCGGCGTGCTCGAGCACCCGCATCTCGCTGAACACGGTCTGCTGGGTGAGGATTTGTGTGCGTTCGGCCGACGGCGCCGCGCCGACCGACACGGGGTCGGCCGGGGCGTACCGCTCGTGAGCGGCCGACCCGGTCGTCCCCAGGGCAGCTCCGATGGCGTCCCAGGTGCAGCCCGCCGACCTCGCCCCGGCGACCGCGAGGGTCAGCAGCACCTCGGTCTCGGTGCGCGCGCGGGCGCTGAGGGCGACCAGGTCGACGTACGCGGCAGGCTCGGTGCGGAGCCGGTCGCGGAGGTCGGGGTCAGCTGCGGCGACCGCCTCGCTGAGCAGGGTCCGCAGGGCCATGTCGTCGGGACTCACGGCCGTCAACCTACGCCGGACAGCCTCGGCCGCGCGTGGTTGGCTTGAGCCGTGCCCCCTCGTCGTCGAACCGACCCGGCTGACGGTCGCGCCGCGCTCGCCCGGTGGGCTGCCGACCCTTCGCCGGCCCGCGCCGACGTCCGGACGGCCGTGCGCTTCGCGCTCGAGGAGCTGGCGGCGACGGTTCCCGGCGCCGCCGTCGAGGTCCGCGTCCCGCCGGACGGGGCGGTCCAGGCGATCCCGGGACCCGGGCACACCCGGGGCACCCCGCCGAACGTCGTCGAGATGGACCCGGTCACCTGGCTGGAGCTCGCCACCGGCCGCCTGACCTGGGACGATGCCGTCGCGAGCCACCGGGTCGGCGCCTCGGGTCTGCGCGCCGACCTCTCAGTGTTCCTGCCCCTGCCGGGGCTGACGGGCTGACGGGCTGACGGGCTGACTCGCCTGACCCGCCTGGCGCGCCTGACCCGCCTGGCCCTGTCAGCTCGGCCGCTCCACCAGGCTGAGCAGGCCCCCCCGCAGGTGCTCACGGACCAGCGGGTCGTCGTACGCCTCGGGCGCATGGCCCAGGGCGCTGTACCAGGTCGCGCCGGAGCCGTACCGGCCGTGCCAGGCGATCGGGTGGTCCGGGCCCATGGTGCCGCCGGTGTACGTGCTCTCGTCGACGGTGAGCAGCACCGTCCGGGCGGCGGGCGGCGCGCGGAACTCGTACCACTCGTCGACGTGGCGCCAGGACGGGGGAAGGTGCGCGGTCGAGGGGTGCCCGGCGTCGGCCACCCGGACGGTCGCGGGCTGGATCTCCGGGTGACCTGCGAAGTACCCCCCGCTGATCCGTTCGTACTCCGGCCAGCCCTGCTCGCAGAACGTGGCGCAGTGGACGCCTGCGTACCCGCCGCCCGCCGCCAGCCAGGCCGCGAAGTCGCGGCGGCCGTCGTCGTCCAGGACGTCGCCGGAGGTCGAGAGCCAGACCACGGCGTCGAACGCCGCCAGGCGACGTGCAGTGAACGCGCGCGGGTCCTCGGTCTGCTCGGCGACCCAGCCCTCCGCAGCGGCGATCGCGGTGAGCACATCCGTGCCGTGCTCGATCGACTCGTGCCGGTAGTCGGTGGTGCGAGTGAAGATCAGGATGCGGGTCACGGTCCTCCTCGGGCCGTCCCCATCCTGCCGCGAGGCGGTCCCAGCCATCGCTGCTGGGGCTCCCTCGGACGGGCGATGGACGTCACCCGGATGGCTGCATGGTGAACCACGGAACCAGCATCTGAACACCTGTCGTACGTCTCTTGACCGGTGTCACAAGGCCTATGGCCTTTTCACCCGGTCTCGGTCTACCGTGCGCACGGTCAGGGCGCTACAAGCGCCGCTCGTGCCGTCGTGGAGGTCCACCCCAGATGCTCACCGTCCGGCGCCGCACCAGGCGCCTCGTCCCCTTCACGGCAGCCGGCGCACTCGCCCTGGCTGCCGTTCTCGTCCCAGCGTCCGCCCAGGCAGTGGAACCCACCCACACCATCGCCCAGGCCCAGGGGACCGGTGCCGCCACGACGCTGACGGGCACCGTCGTCACCGTCGAGGGCGTGGTCACCGCCGACCACCGCGTCGGCGGCTACAAGGGCATCTACGTGCAGACCGCGGGCTCCGGCGGTACCGAGGACGCGACACCGGGCGTGTCGGACGGGATCTTCGTCTACCTCGGCAACACGACCACCACGGCCGCCATCGGCGACCTGGTCCGGGTGACCGGCACGGCCAAGGAGCAGTACGGTCTGACCGAGATCAACGCCAGCGGGTCGGCCGCGTCGGTCGAGGTGGTCACGACGGCGGTCGGGGTGCCCGCGACGACGCCCCTGCCGGACTCCGTTGTCGGCGTCGCCAGGGAGCAGCACGAGGGCATGCTGGTGGCACCGACCGGCAGCTATCTGGTGGCCTCCACGTACGAGGACATCTATGGAACGGTGTGGCTCGCGGCCGGGGACGCCCTGCCGGTGAAGAGCACCGAGCTGGCCCGGCCCGGTGCGGAGGCCGACTCCATCGCCGCCGCCAACGCCGACCGCTCGATCCTGCTCGACGACGCCCGCACCTCCCGGCTGACCGGGGCGACGCAGCCGTACCTGACGGCCGGCGACCCGGTGCGGATCGGCGACGGCGTCGACTTCGGCGACCTGACCTACGTGCTGCACTACGACTACGAGAAGTGGCGCCTGCAGCCGATCACGCCGATCGACACGACGACCCCAGCCGACGCCAAGGCGTCGTTCACCGAGCTCAACCCCCGCCTGACCGCGCCGGACGCGGTGGGCGGCGACGTCGTCGTCGCGACCTTCAACGTGCTGAACTACTTCACCACCTTCTCCGCTGACGACCCCGACGCCCGGGGCGCACGCGACGCCGCCCAGTTCGCGATCCAGAAGGGCAAGATCGTCGCGGCCATCAACGCCCTCGGGGCCGACGTCGTCGCCCTGCAGCAGATCGAGAACTCGGTGCACTTCAACGAGAGCGTGCCCGACGCCGCCGACGGGGCGCCCGACGTCGCGCTGGCCGACCTGGTGGCCGGCCTGAACGCAGCAGCCGGCTCGGAGGTCTGGGCCTACGTCCCGACCCCGGCCGCCCTGATCGGTCCGACGGCCCCGGCCACCGACGTGATCATGAACGCGATCATCTATCGGACCGCCGCCGTCACCCTGCTGGGTGACAGCGTCGCCGACGTCGACGAGTCGGTCTGGGACATCGCGCGGGAGCCGATCGCCCGGACCTTCACCCCGGCCGACGGCCAGCCGTTCGCGGTCGTGGCGAACCACTTCAAGTCCAAGAGCGCGCCGACGGTCCCGGCCGGCGAGCCGGCACCGGTTGAGCCGCCGGACGGTCAGGGCTTCTTCAACGCCGAGCGCGTCGAGCAGGCCCAGGCGCTCGCCGGCTTCGTCACCTAGCTGCAGGCGAGCACCGGAACCGACGACGTCGTCATCCTGGGGGACCTGAACTCCTACGCCCAGGAGGACCCGGTCGCCACACTGACCGCGGTGGGCTTCGTCGACATCCTCCCGACCCGGGCCGCCGGCCAGTACACCTACACCTTCGACGGCGAACAGGGCTTGCTCGGCCATGCTCTCGCGACGCCCTCGTTCGCCGACCGGGTGACTGGGACGGACGTGTGGGACATCAACGCCGACGAGTGGTTCGGCTACCAGTACTACGGGTCCTACCCCGAGGTGGGCACGGTGTACCGGGCGTCCGACCACGACTCGATCGTGCTCGGACTGACCGAGGCCGCCCCGCCGGTCGTGATCGACCTGCTGGGGATCAACGACTTCCACGGCCGGATCGAGGCGAGCGGGGCATCGGCAGGGGCCGCGGTCCTCGCCGGCGCGGTGGACAGCTACCGGGCTGCCAACCCGAACACCGTGTTCGTCTCGGCCGGAGACAACATCGGCGCCTCGACCTTCACCTCGTTCGTCGCCGACGACGTGCCGACGATCGACGCGCTGAACGCCGCGGGCCTTGACGTCTCCGCGCTGGGCAACCACGAGTTCGACCAGGGTCGTGCGGACATCGACGGCCGGGTGCTCGGCCTGGCCGATTTCCCGTACCTGGCGGCCAACCTGTACGACCGGACCTCAGGTGAGCCGGCCTTCGACGAGTACGCGCTCAGCGAGGTCGACGGCGTGACCGTCGGCTTCATCGGAGCGGTCACCGAGGACCTGCCAACCCTGGTCACCCCGGCCGGGATCGCCTCGCTCGAGGTGCGCCCGATCGTCACCGAGGTGTACCGGGTCGCCGGTGAGCTGAGCGACGGCGACCCGGCCAACGGGGAGGTGGACGTCCTGGTCCTGCTGGTGCACGAGGGCCCGGCGTCCGCGGACATCACCACGACGACCGACGACTCGGCCTTCGGCCAGATCGTCGCGGGTGTGAGCCTCGAGGTGGACGCGATCTTCTCGGGCCACACCCACCAGAAGTTCGCGCACCTGGTGCCCGTCGAGGGCTGGGCCGACGGCCTGGCCCGCCCGGTGGTGCAGAGCGGCCAGTACGGCGAGAACCTCGCGCACGTGACGCTGACGGTCGACCCCGACACGGGTGACGTCGTCGCCAACGCGGCGGAGATCGTGCCGCTCGCCGGTGCCGGGTTCACCCCGGACCCGGAGGTCGCGGCGATCGTTGCGAACGCGGTGGCTGTGGCCAACGAGCTCGGCAACGTCTCGCTCGGTGAGATCACCGCCAACTTCAACCGGGCCCGCACGGTTGCGGCTGCGGAGAACTGGGGCGGCGAGTCCACCCTGGGCAACCTGGTGGCCGACGTCCAGCTGTGGGCGACAGCGGACGCCGGGGCGCAGATCGCGTTCATGAACCCCGGCGGGTTGCGGACCGACCTCACGTACGCGTCCACCGGTGCGACCGACCCGGACGGCAACGTGACCTACCGCGAGGCGGCCAACGTCCAGCCGTTCGCCAACCCGCTGGTCACCACGACCCTGACCGGGCAGCAGGTGATCGACGTGCTCGAGGAGCAGTGGCAGCCGGATGGTGCGACCAGGCCGTTCCTCAAGCTCGGCGTGGCCGGGCTGACCTACACCTACGACCCGACCGCCGCCCGCGGCGAGCGGGTCACCCAGGCGTGGGTGGGCGACCAGTTGTTCGAGGTCGCGGGGACCTACACCGTGGTCGTGAACTCGTTCCTGGCCTCGGGTGGGGACAACTTCAGCACGCTGGCGCAGGGCGTGGGTGCTCGCGACTCCGGTCGCGTGGACCTGCAGGCCTTCGTCGACTACCTGACCAAGTTCTCGCCGATCAGCCCCGACCAGGCCCAGCGGGCCGTCGGCGTGCACCTCACGACGCCGGTACCCGAGGCGGGGTTCCTGCCTGGTGACACGGTGACCGCTGACCTGTCGTCGCTGCTGTTCAGCGCCGGCGGGGCCCAGGGTGACCAGGTCGTGCTGAGCGTCGGCGGAACGGAGGTCGGCTCGGCGACGATCGACCCGACCATCGTCGACAAGACCGATGAGGTGGGCCGGGCGACCGTGACCTTCGCGGTGCCGGCGGGCACGCCCGGCGGCACCCTCCAGGTTGTGGTCACCGTCCCCAGCACGGGCACGACGACGTCTTTCGCCATCCCGGTGGCGGAGGTCGCCGGCCCGGCTTGCACAGTGGACTACAGGGCGATCCGGCTGTGGCCGCGGAGCATGCTCGGCGTGGTGACCGTGACCAACACCAGCACGGACCCGGTGGCCGACTGGGAGCTCGCGTGGCAGTTCACCAAGGGTGAGCGGGCGACCTTCGGTCTGGGTGCAACGGTCCGGCAGCGCGGGTCGGCCGTGACGGCGACCAACGCCTGGTGGAACTCCACGCTCGACCCGGCTGAGTCGGCGACGTTCGCGTTCTTCGGCGTCGCGCCGCGGGGCATCGGCACGCCGTCAGGCTTCATGCTCAGCGGCGTGGAGTGCGCGGTCGAGTAGCAGCACAGTCCCACCCGCACCAGCCCAGAGTGGAGCGATACGGCGCCGGATCGCTCCACTCTGCGTCCTTGGGCGCCCGAACGCTCCACTCTGGGTGAGTGCCCCAGCGTGACGGCCTACCATCGGCGCATGGGCGAGACCGGTCCGGGCGACGAGCCGATCGCAGAGGTCGCCGTCGTTCGGCGAGCCCCGCACTACCGCTCGTTCGTCGTCGCGGGGATGCTGGTGGCGGTCGTCGTCGTGAGCGTCCTTGTGCTTGCGCTCGGTACCGGCGCCAGCCCGACGGTCGTGATCCTGATGATCGCCGCGTGTGCCGCTGCGGTGCTCGGTGGTCTGCTCGGCGCCGCTGTCGCCGTGCTGCTCGACCGGCCCGCGCGGCGGCCCTGACCGACGGCCCCCACCACCCACCCCAGGTCCACGTTTCGCTCGGATCTGCGCGTCGCGCGCACGGATCCGAGCGAAACGTCGGTCGTAGCGCCGGAGTCGGGCTGCGCGATGGCGCCCACCCGGTCCAGCGCCCGGTCAGCCGGTCCGCACGCGGCCCCTGGTGTGACAGCATGACGGCGTGGCCCGTGGTGACGGACGACTGACCCACGACCTCCTGCCTGGTGAGAAGGGACCCCAGGACGCCTGCGGCGTCTTCGGAGTGTGGGCCCCGGGCGAGGAGGTGTCGAAGCTCACCTACTTCGGCCTCTACGCACTGCAGCACCGGGGCCAGGAGTCGGCCGGGATCGCGACCTCCAACGGCGAGCAGCTGCTGGTCTACAAGGACATGGGCCTGGTCTCGCAGGTGTTCGACGAGGGTGCCCTGAACGCTCTGACCGGGCACATCGCCATCGGGCACACGCGGTACTCCACCACCGGGGCCACCACCTGGGAGAACGCCCAGCCGACGCTCGGGCCCACCGCGGGCGGCACGGTCGCCCTCGGTCACAACGGCAACCTCACCAACACCGCCGAGCTGATCGACCTGGTCGCCGAGCGGTACGGTCCCGGCCGCCGGGGAGCGCTCGCTCGTGGCACCACGACCGACACCTCGGTGATCACCGCGTTGCTCGCCGGGGACCCGGACCACACCCTCGAGGCCACCGCGCTCGAGGTGCTGCCGCGGCTGCGGGGTGCGTTCTGTCTGGTGTTCATGGACGAGCACACCCTGTATGCCGCCCGCGACCCGCACGGCGTGCGCCCGCTGGTGCTGGGGCGCCTGGAGCGTGGCTGGGTGGTGGCGAGCGAGACCGCGGCGCTGGACATCGTCGGCGCCTCGCTGGTGCGGGAGATCGAGCCGGGTGAGCTCGTCGTGATCGACGCCGACGGGCTGCGCAGCCAGCACTTCGCCGAGCCGACGCCGAGCGGTTGCGTGTTCGAATACGTCTACCTCGCCAGGCCGGACACCACGATCAGCGGGCGGTCGGTGCACGCGGCCCGCGTCGAGATGGGCCGCCAGCTGGCCCGTGAGCACCCGGCCGACGCCGACATGGTGATCCCGGTCCCGGAGTCCGGGACCCCAGCGGCCATCGGCTACGCCGCGGAGTCCGGGATCCGCTACGCCCAGGGGCTGACCAAGAACGCCTACGTCGGCCGCACCTTCATCCAGCCCTCGCAGACCTTGCGCCAGCTGGGCATCCGGCTCAAGCTCAACCCGCTGCGCGAGGTGATCCGGGGCAAGCGCCTGGTGGTCGTCGACGACTCGATCGTGCGGGGCAACACCCAGCGCGCCCTGGTCCGGATGCTCCGGGAGGCCGGCGCCGCAGAGGTGCACGTGCGGATCTCCTCCCCGCCGGTGCAGTGGCCCTGCTTCTACGGGATCGACTTCGCCACTCGCGCCGAGCTGATCGCCACCGGCCTGTCGGCTGAGGAGGTCGGCCGGTCCATCGGTGCCGACACCCTCGGGTACCTCTCGCTGGAGGGCATGATCGCGGCCACCGAGCAGCCCGCGAGCCGCCTCTGCACGGCCTGCTTCACCGGCAAGTACCCGATCGAGCTGCCGCCGGCGTATCAGCTCGGCAAGAACCTGCTCGAACAGAGCGAGCTCGCCCTTGGCGCGCCGGAGGACGGGCTGACCACCCTGATGTCGTCCAGCGGCGGCGCCGGGGCCCTGGAGCGCCCATGACCGCACACGAACAAGGGGAGCCGATCACCTACGCCGCCGCCGGGGTGGACACCGAGGCGGGGGACAAGGCCGTCGAACTGATGAAGGACGCCGTACGGGCCACCCACAGTGCGTGGGTGGTTGGCGGCGTCGGGGGCTTCGCGGGTCTCTTCGACGTGAGCTTCCTGAAGCGTTACCGGCGGCCGCTGCTCGCGACGTCCACCGACGGCGTCGGCACGAAGGTGGCGATCGCGCAGGCGATGGACATCCACCACACGATCGGGTTCGACCTGGTCGGCATGGTGGTCGACGACATCGTGGTGGTCGGAGCCGAGCCACTGTTCATGACCGACTACATCGCCACCGGTTCGGTTGTCCCGGAACGGGCCGCGGACATCGTGCGCGGGATCGCGCAGGCATGCCAGGCCACCGGGACGGCTCTGGTGGGCGGAGAGACGGCCGAGCACCCCGGCCTGCTGGGGCCGGACGAGTACGACGTCGCGGGTGCTGTCACCGGAGTCGTCGAGGCCGATGCGGTGCTGGGCCCCGATCGCGTCCAGGCGGGCGACGTGCTCGTGGCGATGGCCTCGTCGGGCCTGCACTCCAACGGCTACTCGCTGGTGCGCGCGGTCGTGAAGGAGGCCGGCTGGTCGCTGGACCGACACGTCCCCGAGCTCGGCCGTGAGCTTGGCTTGGAGCTGCTCGAGCCGACCCGGCTCTACGCGCGTCCGTGCCTCGACCTGGTGGCCGACGCCGCGGCCCAGGTGCACGCGTTCAGCCACGTCACCGGGGGCGGGCTCGCAGCCAACCTGGCGCGGGTGCTCCCGGTCGGGCTGCTCGCGGAGGTCGACCGCGGCACCTGGATCGTCCCGCCGGTCTTCGAGCTCATCCGGACGCTGGGCGACGTGCCGTGGCGGGACCTGGAGTCGACCCTGAACCTGGGAGTGGGCATGGTCGCCGTCGTGGGCCCGGACGGTGTTGCCGCCGCCCTGTCCGGGCTGGCCGCGGCGGGTATCCCGGCGTGGGTGCTCGGCCGGGTGACCCACGACCACGGCGGCCATGGGCGCGACGTCGTGCAGGGCACCAAGGGTGTGCACGGCGGGGCGGTCCTGCTGGAGGGGGACTACCACACAGCCTGAGCGACAGCGCGAGCCGTCAGGTGCGGGGATCGGGGCGAGTGGGCGGCGTCAGCGCAGCGGTCAGCGTTCCTCGCTGTACCAGTCCGCGTACTCGTCCTCGTCGCCGGACACGTGGTTGCCGTTGCCGTTCGCGGAGTCCCTCTCGGGCTTGCCGGAGGTGAGTTCCTTCTCGAGGGCTCGGTAGTCCGTTGCCGGGGTGAAGTACTTCAGTTCGCGTGCCACCTTGGTCTGCTTTGCCTTCTGACGGCCGCGCCCCATGGCATCGACCCCCTCTTACGTGGAAGCGGGGCGGCAGCGTGCTGTCACGTGCGGCCCCGAGGTGCTGGAATCGTCATCGTAACGGTACCCCCTGGATGTGCCCGACGGCGACCCTCCGCGTTGACTCATGAGAGATCTCCGCGTGGGTCGATACGTTGCCTCGTTCGGGAACCTCCGCTTGTCCGGGGTGTCGCTGATGGTGGGGCGGTTGGTCGGGGTACGCCCGGCGGATGGGTCTTTCGATGAGTCAGCGGCA
>JBBRCL010000030.1:0-32872 GCA_038204895.1 Actinomycetales bacterium
GTCGGTGGGGGTGGACCGTTGGGCGTGACTGACGTTGGAGCTGCACCCGGTGGGTGTGCGCCGCTCAGATCGCCGCACACCCACGGGGGGCTGTTGGGCTGCTTCACTGCGCCCTGGGTGAGGCCGTCGTAGATGTGGCGCTGGAGCAGCAGGAAGCTGGAGCAGCAGGAAGATGACGCTGCGGCAGATCCTCCAGTGGTTCGCGCCGTCCAGGAACGCCGCCCCGTCCAGCTCCTTGGGGATACCCCGCATGAACTGGATGAAGATGTAGATCGAGATGATGTCCGTCCCCATGAACAGCAGGATCGGCGCCATCCGGGCCGCTGGTTCGATCAGCCGGGTCGAGCTCGTCCGAAGCACCGGCCTCACCGGCGCGACAGTCTCCACGACCGTCCGCCGCCTGATCGAGGAGGGTCTCGTCGTCGAGACCGGCCGCGGCCGGTCCACCGGTGGCAAGCCGCGCACCCAGCTCAGCCTCGACCCCCAGGCGCGCTACGCCGTCGGGGTCCAGCTCGACCAGGCCGGGATCACCTATGTGATCGCCGACCTCGGCGGCGGCGTCGTCGGGCGGTGGCGGACCGCCGGCCTTGGAGCCGACGCACCACCCGCCGTCGTGCAGCGGATCGCCGACGAGGTCCGTGGCCTGCTCCAGGGCATCGGCACCCCGCAGGATCGCGTCCTCGGGCTGGGCGTCGTCGCGCCCGGACCGCTCACCCCGGCCGCCGGGATGGTCCTCACCCCGCCCGTCATGCAGCGCTGGACCCGATTCCCGCTGGCCGCTGCGCTGGAGGATGCGACGGGCTTCCCGGTGCTGCTCGACAACGACGCCACCGCTGCGGCCGTCGGAGAGTACTGGGGCGGCTCCGTCGTGCCCACCACCGCGTTCGCCGCCCTCTACATGGGCACCGGCCTCGGGGCGGGCATCCTGGTCGACGGCGTCGTCTACCGCGGCGCCAGCTCCAATGCCGGCGAGGTGGGTCACGTGTGCGTCCAGCTCGACGGTCCCGAGTGCTGGTGCGGCTCGCGCGGATGCATCGAGGCGGTGGCGGGGACGACCGCCGTGGTGGCCGAGGCGCGTGCCGAGGGGCTGCTCCCCTCGCCGGCGTCGGGCCGCAGCGTGCTGGAGGACTTCGCCACCCTGACCCGTACCGCGCTGCGCGGTGACGTCAGGGCGGAGGCCATCATGCAGCGGTCGGCGCGCTACGTTGCCGTCGCCGCGCAGGCGCTCACCAACCTGATGGACCTGGACCTCGTGGTGCTGACCGGGCCCGCGTTCGGCATGGCCGAGTCGCTGTACCTGCCTATGGTGCAGCGGCGGCTCACCGCGTCGTCGTTCGCGCGCCGCAGCCACCCCGTGCGGGCGACGGTGTCGGCCAACGCGCCCGACGCCGCCGCGGTCGGCGCAGCAGCCCTCGTGCTGCAGACCGAGCTGACCCCGATCCGGGGGTTGCGCAGCGGCGCGCTGGCGTGAGCCGGACCGGGGCTCAGACCATCAGGTCGGACGTCACCGGACCGGTGCTCCCGCGGTCGATCCACCTGGCCGGCGGCGTATCGCGCGTGGTGGCCGGCTTGCCGTCGAGCACATCGAGGACCGCCTGCCCGACGGTCAGCCCGTAGCGGTGGACGTCCACGGCCATCACCGTCAACGGCGGGTGCGACAGCCGGCACGCCGTCGAGTCGTCCCAGGCCACGATCGAGAGCCGTCCCGGCACCGGCACCCGTGCCCGATCCGCAGCGGTCAGACCGCCGAGAGCCATCACGTCGTTGTCGTACATGATCGCAGTCGGTGGCTCGGAGACGGAGAGCAGGCGACGGGTCTGCGCCAGACCCGAGGCCTCCGCGTAGTCCCCCTCGACGATGACCGGCTCGATCCCTGCGGTGGCGCACGCCTCGACCAGGGCGGCAGTGCGGTGGCGGGTGTGGACCAGCTCGCCCGGCCCGGTGACCCGCGCGATCCGGCGGTGCCCGAGGGCCAGCAGGTGCCGCGTGGCCTCGCGGACCGGGGTCTCGTCGTCGGTCACCACGGACATGGACGCCGGCTCACCGGTCCAGTGGCCGACCACCACGGCCGGCAGGCCGAGCGCCGCCAGGGTCTCGGGGCGCCGGTCGCCCTCGACGATGTTGAACACGATCACCACGTCCGCTACACCGCTGGCCGACCAGCGCCGGTAGGTCTCGAGCTCCTCGTCCTGATCGGCGACGACCTGCAGCAGGATCGACAGCCCCAGCCCGGAGAACGCCTCCTCGAGCCCGCCGATCACTTCCATGAAGAACGGCTCGACGCCGAACAGGCGCGTCGGCCGCGCAAGAACAAGTCCGATCGCTCCTGAGCGCATGCACCCAAGGTTAGTTCGGCAGACGAACTTCATCCGGGACCGTGGACGACCGATACCGTGAGCAGTGTCGCGGTCCGTCCCCCGGGGCCGCGGGAGGAGGAGCGGTGGTCGGCGCAGCCAGAGCCCTGCCGCACGTGAGCACCCAGGCGGCAGTGATCGACGTGATCCGGGCTGCGGGCACGATCAGCCGCGCCGGCTTGATCGAGCAGACCGGACTCACCGGCGCCACGATCTCCACCGCCGTGCGTCGGCTGATCGACGACGGCCTGGTCGTGGAGACCGGCCGCGCGGAGTCCACCGGCGGGAAGCCCCGGGTGCTGCTGCAGCTGAACCACTCGGCCCGGTACGCCGTCGGCGTACACCTGGACCACTCGGGCATCGTCTACGTGCTCACCACCCTGGGTGGGGCCGTGATCGGTCGGATGTCGCGGGCCGGCGTCGGCATGCAGGACCCACCCGTCGTGGTCCAGCGGATGGCCCAGGAGGTCAACTCGCTGATCGACGGTGCGGGCATCGAAAGGGCACGGGTGCTCGGCCTCGGCCTGGTGTCGCCGGGACCGCTCACCCCCGACAGCGGCATGCGCCTGACCCCGCCGAACATGCGGCACTGGGAGGAGTTCCCCCTCGACCACGCCATGCAGGACGCCGTCGGGCTGCCAGTCCACCTGGACAACGACGCGACCGCCGCAGCCCTCGGCGAGCACTGGACGGGTCGCGCCGGCACCCGGGCCACCTTCGCCGCGATCTACATGGGCACCGGCCTCGGCGCAGGCATCATCATCAACGGCGCCGCCTACGGCGGGGTCAGCGGCAACGCCGGGGAGATGGGCCACATCTGCCTCGACCCCGACGGGCCCATGTGCTGGTGCGGCGCAAGGGGCTGCGCCGAAGCCCTCGCGGGGCCGGCTGCCGTCGCGGCCGCTGCCCGGGCGGACCCGGAGATCGCCCACGACGCCGGGCTGGACGCCCGTGCCGCGACCCCCGGTGCTCCCCGGGCGACAGTTGCGGCCGAGTTCGCCGCCGTTGCCAGGATCGCCCTGCTGGGGCACCTGCCCGCGCGCACGTTGCTGGAGCAGTCCGCGCGCCACGTCTCCCTCGCCACCCGGGCGCTGGTCAACCTGCTGGACCTGGACCTGGTCGTGCTCACCGGCCCGAGCCTCGCCGTGGCCGGATCGATCTACGTCCCGATCATCCAGGCGGAGCTGGACCGCTCGTTCTTCTCCCGGGCCACGCACGGGGTCACGGTGCTGGTCTCGCCGGTGGCCCGCACGTCCGCCGCCATCGGCGCGGCAGCCATGGTGCTGCAGTTTGAGCTGGTCCCGCAGCGCTCCGGGCTGCAACTGCCCGACGGGCCGGAGACGTCCAACCAGCTGACCCCCGTCTGAGCCGGCGGCCGAGGCGCCGGAGTCCGCCCCGACCGCTCGCCAGGTCGCCGACCGGTGGGTCGAGAAGCCAGACCGGTCCACCGGTGCGCTCGTCGAGTTCGGGTTCACCGGACCCGGAAGCGGGCCACCAGGTCGTCCATCACGGCGTCCATCCGGGTGTCGACGCCGCGCCGCGCCGGGTCGGCGTCGAACCACTCGACGATCTCCCGCGCCCCCTGCTCGAACGGCACTGTGGCCACGTAGTCCGGGACCACCGACCGGAGCTTGTCGTTGTCGAAGACCATCGAGTGCGCCTTGTCGCCGAGCAACCCTGCGCCCCACTCGGGGTCGACCGCGGCGATCGCGTCCGACGGCACGTGCACGATGCGCGCCTGCACCCCGGCCGCACGAGCCAGCGCCCGGGCGATCTGGTCCCAGGTGAGCACGTCGTCGGAGGTGATGTGGAACGCCTCCCCCAGCGTGCGCGGGTGACCGAGCAGCGGCACAAACCCCTTGGCGAAGTCCGTGTTGTGGGTGAGGGTCCACAGGGAGGTGCCGTCGCCGTGCACGACGACCTCCTTGCCCTGGCGCATCCGCTGCACGACCGTCCAGCCGCCGTCGAACGGCACGAGCGTGCGGTCGTAGGTGTGCGAGGGCCGCACGATGGTCGCGCCGAAGCCGGACTCCCGGTAGGCGGCGACGAGCAGGTCCTCGCAGGCGATCTTGTCCCGGGAGTACTGCCACCAGGGGTTGCGCAACGGTGTCGACTCGGTGACCGGCACGCGCTCGGGCGGGGTCTGGTAGGCCGAGGCGGAGCTGATGAACACGTACTGGCCGGTCCGGCCGGTGAACAGGTCGATGTCGGTCCGCACATGGTCAGGCGTGAAGGCGACCCAGTCCACGACGGCGTCGAAGTCGCGGTCACCCAGCGCCGCGCGGACGCTCGCCGGGTCCCGGATGTCGCCCTGCAGGACGCGGACACCGTCCGGCACCGGGCGGGCGCTGCTGACGCCGCGGTTGAGCAGGGTCAGGTCGATGCCACGCTCGACGGCGAGCCGGGTGCTGGCGGAGCTGATGACGCCGCTGCCACCGATGAACAGGACACGGAGAGCACTCATGCCGAAACGATACATCCGGCGCCGCCCATGACCGCCGGCCTACCGAGAGCCCTGTCCGGGGTCTTGGGGGAGAAACCCGCAGATACAGCGGGGTTCGCTCCCAAGACCCCGGCGGCGCGGGTTCGAGGAACCTGCCGGAGGCATCGGGCACCGCAGCCGACACCGCAGGAACCCAAGGAGCCGACCTGGACCGACGGGTCAGAGCACCGTGTCGTCGAACGGTCGGCCGAGCGTGGTGTAGATCCGGCGCCGTCCGGCCTTGTCGTTGTCCAGCTCCTGGCGGGCGTACCGGGCCACCACCTCGGCATGCTCCACCGGCACCGCGATCACGCCGTCCCCGTCCGCGACCACGACGTCGCCCGGCCGGATCAGCACGCCGCCGATGTTCACCGGCACCTGCTGGGTGTCCAGCTCGACGTGGCCCTGCACCATCCGCTGGGCGCGGTAGCGGCAGAATATCGGCACTCCCTGGTGGATGCACTCGTCGGAGTCACGCACCCCGCCGGTCGTCACGATCCCGGCGGCCCCCTCGGCGAACCACTCCAAGGAGTTGTTGGACCCCACCTCGCCGACGTCGAGACCGGCCGACTCGATGACCACCATCTCGCCGGGCACGATGGACGTGCGGACCGGGGTCATCTCATAGAGCTGGGCGTACCAGTACTCGTTGGCCCAGGCGGCGTACTCCTCCGGCTTCAGCGGGGGCACGGCCTTCTCCGACGGGCGCAGCCGGACGGTGCGCGCGATCCCGGTCGCCTTGGCCCCCTGGAACAGCGGCGTGATCTCCGGCGAGACCGTGCCCTTGGTGCGCAGCCCCGCCCAGTCCATGCCGTCCCGGACGTCGGCGACCCGCAGGCCGGCGAACAGGTCGAGGAGCTCGGCGATGGCCATCGACTTCCTCAGACGTACGCGGCGTAGGCCGGCAGGTCGAGGACGCCGTTGCCGGAGAGCCCGATCACGATGACCTCGCCGTCCGCGGCACTCGTCCGCGCGTAGTCGAGCGCAGCCGCGATGGCGTGCGTCGACTCCGGCGCCGGGATGATGCCCTCGGCCCGGGCGAACTCCACACCGGCCTTGAACGTCGCGTCCTGCTCGATCGCCACGGCGCTCATCAGGCCGAGGTTCACCGCGTGGGAGAGCATCGGCGCCATGCCGTGGTACCGCAGCCCCCCGGCGTGGATGGGCGGCGGCACGAAGTCCTTGCCGAGGGTGTGCATCTTCAGCAGCGGGGTCAGACCGGCGACGTCACCGAAGTCGTACCGATACTCGCCCTGGGTGAGCGACGGGCAGGCGACCGGCTCGCAGGCCACCACCCGCGTCGTCGTGCCCTCACGCAGGTTCTGCCCGATCAGCGGGAACGACAGACCACCCAGGTTCGAGCCGCCACCGGCGCAGCCGAACACGACGTCCGCCTGCTCCTCGCCGACCTCGGCCAGCTGGACCAGCACCTCCTGGCCGATCACGGACTGGTGCAGCATCACGTGGTTCAGCACGCTGCCCAGGGAGTAGTGCGCGGCCGGGTCCTTCGCCGCGACCTCGACGGCCTCGCTGATCGCCATGCCGAGCGAGCCCGTGGTGTCCGGGTCCGCGGCCAGCATCGCCCGGCCGGCCTCGGTGAGGTCCGACGGCGAGGGGTGGCACACGCTGCCGTACGCCTCCATCTGGTACCGGCGGTACGGCTTGGAGTCGTACGACGCGCGGACCTGCCACACCTCGCAGGTCAGGCCGAGCAGCGAGCAGGCCATCGACAGGGCCGCGCCCCACTGGCCGGCACCGGTCTCGGTCGTGAGCTTGGTGGTGCCCTCGATCGCGTTGTAGTACGCCTGCGGGACGGCGGTGTTCGGCTTGTGCGACCCGACCGGGCTGACGCCCTCGTACTTGTAGTAGACCCGCGCCTTCAGACCGAGCGCCCGCTCGAGCCGGTGCGCGCGGATCAGCGGCGACGGCCGCCACAGCGCGTAGATCTCCCGGACCGTCTGCGGGATCTCCACGTACCGCTCGGTGGTGACCTCTTGCATGATCAGCCCCATCGGGAACAGCGGAGCGAGGTCGTCCGGGACGAGCGGCTGATGGGTGCCCGGGTGCAGGTGCGGGGGCACCGGCTCGGGGAAGTCCGCGTTGAGGTTGTACCAGTGCGTCGGCACCGTTGAAGGGACGGCCGCGCCCAGCGGGTCCGTCGGCCGGGGTGCAGCAGGGGCGGGGCTGGCGGGAGTGCTCACGACGCCGTCCTTGGGGTCGGGTGGGGATGACGCCCGCGAGCATAGCCCTCACCGGGGCGGCGAGAACGGGCTGCCCGCAATCAGGAACGCCCCCGGCGAGCGCGCAGGTCAGAGCGCGGCAGCAACCAGGAACGCCGCATGCACCGCCTCTGCCACGTCCCCCGGCTGCACGCAGTCCCCGATCACGTGCACGCGCGGGTCCTCCACGAACTGCGAACCCACCAGGGCGGTGTTGGATCGGACGCCGAAAGCGCTGACGACCGTGTCGGCGGGGATCCGCCGGCGGCCGTCCGGGCCGTCCGCGAGCACCCCGTCGTCGTCGATCGCCCGGACGGTCAGCCCGGTCAGGACGGTCACGCCGGACTCGACCAGGCGGCGCAGCAGGGCGGTCCGGTTCATCTCCAGCAGGTCACGGGCGATCTCGTCCGTGCGCTCGACAAGGGTCACCTCATGGCCGGCGAGCGCGAGCTCGAGTGCGGCGTCGGCGCCGGAGGAGCCGCCGCCCGCCACCACCACGTCGGGTCCGATCCTGCGGGACGCCACGTCCGCCACGTCCACCACCGTCGGCCGGTCCAGCCCGGAGACGCCGACGGGGTGCACCGGCAGCCCACCGGTGGCGATCACCAGCTGCTCGGCCTGCCGCAGCACCGGTGACCCGACGGTCAGCTCACGGTTCAGGTGCACCGTCACGCCGAGCGCACGCATCTGGCCGGTCCACCAGTCGACCATGGCCCGCAGGTTCTTCTTGTACTGCGACGTCGCGGCCCGGGCGATGACCCCGCCGAGGTGGTCCGCCTTCTCGTACAGGTCGACGGAGTGCCCCCGCAGGGCGGCCACCCTGGCCGCCTCCAACCCGGCGGGCCCGCCGCCGACCACGACGACCCGCTTGGCCCGGTGCGCCCGTTGCACCGTCCGGAGCGTCTCGAAACCGGCCTGCGGGTTGACCGCGCAGCCCACCGACATGCCGAAGCCCACCATGCCCATGCAGACGTTGCACCGTGCGCACGGGCGCACGAGTCCAGGGGTGTCCGCCGCCAGCTTGCGGGGCAGGTCCGGATCGGCGATCAGGGCGCGGCCCATGCCCACCAGGTCGATCTCGCCGTCGGCGAGCGCCTTCTCGGCGACCTCGGGGGTGATCGAGCCGGTCGCCATCACCGGGACGGTCAGCGTGCGGCGCAGCGCGATGGCGGCGGCGAGCGACGGGGCCTCGCCGAGGTACATCGGCGGAACGGCCCAGTGCATGGCCTCGGCCGCGCCGTCGTCGGTGATGATCAGGTCGACCCCGGCTGCCTGCAGCACCCGCGCGATCTCGATGGAGACGGCGACGTCGCGTCCACCGGGGACATGGTGCGCAACGCTCAGTCGCACACTCACCGGCAGGCCGGGTGCGCCCGCCCGTGCGGCCGCAACCAGGTCGACGGCCAGCCGGGTCCGGTTCTCCAGCGAGCCGCCGTAGGCGTCGGTCCGCCGGTTCCACACCGGTGACAGGAACTGGTCGACCAGGTGGCCGACCCGGGCGGCGATGTCGATCGCGTCGAACCCCGCCTCGGCTGCCCGCGCGGCCGCGTCCCGGAAGCGGCGGACGAGCAGGCCGATGTCCTCGGTGGTCAACGCCCGGCAGGTCACCACCGGGTTGGCGACCCACGCGTTGTCCGACGCCGAGACGGGCGCCGGCCGGCCGGGCTCGGGCGCTCCCGCCCGGCCCGCACCCACCGTGAGCTGGGCGGCGATCCGGCCGCCGGCGTCGTGCACGGCGTTGGTGAGGTACTGCATGCTCGGCACGAACGCATCGGTGTCGATCCGCGCGGTGGAGGGCTGAGCGGGCTCGAACTCGGTGGCGACGAGCAGCGAGCCCAACGTGACCAGGCCGGCGCCGCCGCGGACCCTCGCCACGAAGAAGGCCGCGTCCCGCGAGCCGGGGGTGCCGTCCTGGTGGGCCAGCCGCGTGCGCATCGCCGGCATCACGATCCGGTTCGGCAGCTCGAGCGAACCGAAGTGCCCGGGTGACAGCAGGTGCGGGTAGGAGCCCATTGAGCTGTGCCTCTCATCATTGAGCGCGGGCCGGCCCGCCGTCGTGACGCGGCGGCGCGAACCGGGACTCCCCATTCTGTTGACCGGGCTCGTCCTGTTGTGGGGGTCGATGGTCCCGACCTGCGCCGGCCGACGGCCGCGCGCTACTGGGCGTAGCGTGCCGGGGTGGCAGTGCTGCCCTGCGCTGCCCTGCGCTGCCCTGCGCTGTCCTGTGCTGCCCTGCGCTGCCCTGTGCTGCGGTGATCCCTGGAGGAACATGTGATCGTGTGCATCCCGGTGTCCGAGGACGGTCAGGTCGGCGAGGGCTGGGGCCGGGCGCGCCGGCTCGCACTGGCCACCGTCGACGGCGGTCTGATCACCGGCTGGCAGGAGATCGACATCGACTGGCTGACCACCCACGACGAGGGCGCCGAGGGGTCCCACCACGCCCGGGTCGCCCGGTTCCTGTCCGAGCATGCGGTGCAGGTGGTGGTCGCCCACCACATGGGCGCCCCGATGGAGAACCCCATCCGCAAGATGAAGATCCATGCGGTGCTCGGCGCCTCGGGGGATGCCCGGGCCGCCGTGCTCGCCGCCACCTCCTGAGCGAGCCCACCTCCCGGCGGTGCCGGGGACCGCGTGCCACCCGTTAGACTGGGCAACGAACCCCTGGAGTGCGTCGCGCCTCCCTGTGTGTCACCACGAGCGTCAGCGCCCGTCGGTGCGTGTGAGCCGGTCCGCCGGCCGAGGTATCGGGACTGCGACGTCGGCCGCCGGCCGTGCTTCTCCCGACTCGACGACCGACTGGACACACATGCTCGCCCCCATGCCTGAACGCGCCCTGCCCACGTCCGAGGCCGAGGTCGACCTCGTCGACCTCGGCCTCCCCGAGCCGCTGCTGCGCGCCGTGCTGGACCTGGGCTTCACGCGACCCACCCCCATCCAGGCCGCAGCGATCCCGGCCCTGCTCGCCGGCCGGGACATCACCGGCGTCGCGCAGACCGGCACCGGCAAGACGGCGGCCTTCGGCCTACCCCTGCTCGCTGCGGTCGACCCCGGTCTTGGGGCGGTGCAGGCCGTCGTACTCACCCCCACCCGCGAGCTGGCGATGCAGGTGGCCGAGGCGCTGGAGTCATTCGCCAACCACCTGTCCGGCGTCGAGGTGGTCGCCGTGTACGGCGGCGCGCCCTTCCTGCCGCAGCAGCGGGCCCTGGCCCGCGGTGCCCAGGTGGTGGTCGGCACGCCCGGCCGGGTGATCGACCACCTCGACCGGCGCACCCTCCGCCTGGACGCCGTGCGCTTCATGGTCCTGGACGAGGGCGACGAGATGCTCCGGATGGGCTTCGCCGAGGACGTCGACAAGATCCTGTCGATGGCCCCGGCCAAGCGTCAGGTCGCCCTGTTCTCCGCGACCATGCCGCCGGCCATCGTGCGGGTGGCCACTGCGCACCTGACCGATCCGGTCCAGATCGCGGTGACCCGTCAGGCCTCGACGGTCACCAGCGTGCGGCAGACCTATGCCGTCGTACCCTTCCGGCACAAGATCGGGGCGCTGGCCCGCGTCCTGGCCACCACCGACGCCGACGCCGCCATCGTGTTCACCCGCACCAGGGGTGCCGCGGAGGAGGTGGGCAACGCCATGATCGCCCGCGGCCTGTCCGCCGCGACCATCTCCGGCGACGTCGCGCAGAAGGACCGCGAGAAGATCGTTGAGCGCCTGCGCGGCGGGACGCTGGACGTGCTGGTGGCCACCGACGTCGCCGCCCGTGGTCTCGACCTGGACCGGGTGGGCCTGGTGGTCAACTTCGACGTGCCGACCGAGCCGGAGGTCTACGTGCACCGGATCGGGCGGACCGGGCGCGCCGGACGCACCGGCGAGGCCCTGACCTTCGTGACACCCGCCGAGCAGGGCCGGCTGCGCGCGATCGAGCGGACCACCCGCCAGCGGCTCGAGGAGATCACCGTCCCCTCCCCGGCCGACGTCTCGGCGCACAAGGTGCGCGCCCTGCTGGGCAAGGTCGCCGAACGTCAGCAGGCCGACCGGCTGGACATGTACCGCACAGCTGTCGCGACCTTCCTCACCGAGACCGGGACGGACCCTGCCGAGCTGGCCGCCATGCTGGCCGCGCTCGCGGTGGGCGACGCCGGACCGGGTGCGGCCACCGAGGAGATCGAGCAGACCCCGCTGCAGACCGCTCGGGGTGCCGACCGCACCGCGGACGGTCGGGTGACCTTCACCGCCGACGACCGCCCGGCGGGGCGCGCGCCTCGGCGCGCTTCCGGCACTCGCTACCGGGTCGCCGTCGGGCACACCCACGGGGCACGCCCGGAGGCCATCGTCGGCGCGATCACCGGCGAGGCCGGTCTGACCGGCAAGGACCTCGGCAAGATCGACATCTTCCCCTCGTTCAGCCTGATCGAGATCTCCGCTGACCTGTCCCCCGAGGCGTTCCGGCGGATCGGCAGCGCCCGCGTGTCGGGGCGACCCCTGCGGATCACCGTCGACACCGGCCCCCGGGGGGCGGGCGCTCGACCCGGACGACCGTCGTCAGCTCACGAGACGAGTCGACGGCCCGCAGCCCACCGGTAGGGCGCACGCCCGGACGGATGTCCAGTCAAGGGACGCCGGGTGACAAGCACCGCCTGGGCGGGTTCTTCCCTCATGTAGCCCCTCCGAAGCGCCGATTGCTGGAGGGGATCATGCGTGACGCGGCCGCGCCATGCGGGCGGTGTCCGAGGGAGCTGCTGTGGGACAGGAGAGGACCATCGGGGTCCTGATCCCACTCGTCTCCGGGCCCTACTTCGGCACGGTGCTCACCGGCATCATGCGGGAGACGACGGCATCCGGCTACCGGTCCATCGTCGTCCAGACCCTCGACGCCGCGCTCGGCGACGCGCACCCCGGCGTGCCGGAGCATGTGGAGCGGGTCGCGTGGGAGCGGGTCGCGTGGGAGCGGGTGGCCGGCGTCATCGTCGTCACCGCCGCGGTGACCCCCGAGTACCTCGCCGACCTGCACGCGACGGGGATGCCGATCGTGCTGGCCAGCCACCAGTCCCCCGGACTCGACGTTCCGGCCGTCGCACCGGACAACCGCTCGGGCGTGCAGCAGGCCGTCGCCCACCTGTACGCGCATGGGCACCGCCGGATCGGGTTCGCCGGCCACCCGGCGCAGGCGGACCTGGCCGAGCGGTACCAGTCGTACCAGGACGCTCTCCGGGAGCTGGGCCTCGAGCCCGACCCCGACCTGTTCTACGACACCGGGTCCAGCACCCTGGACGGCGGCGAGCTGGCCGGACGACTGATGGTGCAGGCCGGCCTGCCGTCCACAGCCGTGGTGGCCGGCAACGACCTGAACGCCATCGGGGTGATGTCAACCCTCAGGGAAGCCGGCTACCGCATCCCGGAGGACCAGGCACTGATCGGCTTCGACGACGCCCCGGAAGGCGAGCAGCAGGACCCGCCGCTGTCGAGCGTGAACCAGCACATCGAGGTGGTCGGCGTCGAGGCGGTCCGGCTCCTGGTGCGCCTGCTCGCCGGCGATGCCGTCGCACCCGGGCCGCACCCCGTCCCGACGTCGTTGGTCACCCGCGGCTCGTGCGGCTGCACACCCGACGCGCCGGTCGGTCCGGCCCTCGGCCGGGCGCCCGCCGTCCCGGCGGACCTGCCGCTGCGGGAGTGGTTGACCCGCACCCTCGCCGAGGGCCTGACGGGCATCCTTGCCATCACCCAGCAGAGCGACGTCCTGACAGCCGCCTGCGCCACCATCGCCGACGCCGTCGTCGACGCCGATCGAGGCCCGCGGACCGCAACGGAGCTGTTCTCCGCGGTCGAGAAGACCTATCGCTACCACCCCCGCGGCGAGACCATCGCCACCGTCGTGTCAACGGTGCAGGAAGGGGCCAGGCGGCTGGTGGCGCAGGCGTACGACCCCGACCACGTCCGCGCCCGGGTCGACGAGCGGGTACGCGAGATCGCGCTCGCCTTCGGCACCATCCGCGCCCGTGACCAGACCCTGACCATCAGCCATCTCCAGGTGGCTCTGCGCCACGAGTACGACATCAGCATGGAGCTTCTGCGCGGGCAGCGGCACGACCCCTCCTCGCTGGAGTGGCTGCGGCACGCGCCGGTCCAGGCCGGATGCCTCGCCCTCTGGGCCGAGGGCACCGACCCGCGAGAGCTCAAGATCGTGAGCACGTTCGGACCGGGCGCCGGGTCACCGGAGCTGCGGCAGGTACGCCCCGAGGAGTTCCCTCCGCCGGAGCTCATGCGGGTGGCCGACTCGCGCCCCGGCACCCAGGTGGTCGTCCTGCCGATCAAGACCGATCGGATGGACTGGGGCATGCTGGCCGTCGTCGGGGCACCGGAGGCCCAGAGCCCCACCGGGCGCGAGACGTACTTCCAGTGGGCTGCGATGCTCGGCGCGGCGCTGGACTACGGCGCTCTGCTGGACTCCCTGCGCCAGCAGCGGGAGGACCTGGCCGAGGCGTACCGGCGGGAGCGTGGCCTCGCGGAGAGCATCCGGTCCAGTGAGGAGCGGTACGCCCTGGCGGCGTCGGCGGTCAACGACGGGCTGTGGGACTGGAACCTCGAGCTCGGCCGGATCTACTTCTCGTCCCGCTGGAAGGCCATGCTCGGCCACGACGACGACTCGATCGGCCGTGACCCGCAGGAGTGGCTCGGGCGCGTGCACCCCGAGGACCTCGCGGCGTTGACCGACGCGATCGACCAGTGCCGGAGCGGCGATGCGGACGGCGTCGAGCACGAGCACCGCATCCGAGCGCACGACGGCAGCTACCGATGGGCGCTCTGCCGAGCCCTTGCCGTTCCCGGCCACGGGCAGCCCGCCACCCGGCTCGTCGGGTCGATGACCGACATCACCGAACAGCACGCCCTGGAGGAACAGCTGCGCCGCGAGGCGCTGTACGACACCCTGTCCGGGCTGCCGAACCGGACGCTCTTCCTTGACCGGCTGGGCTTCGCCATCTCCCGCACCGCGCGCCATCCCGACGAGCACTTCGCCGCGGTGTTCCTCGACCTGGACGGGTTCAAGGTGGTCAACGACAGCCTGGGCCACACCACCGGCGACCTGCTGCTGCGCGAGGTGGCCAGCCGCATCCGGTCGGTGCTGCGGACCTCCGACACGGCCGCCCGACTCGGCGGCGACGAGTTCACCGTCCTCCTGCAGGACCTCACGGACCTGTCGGCGGTGCCCGCGATCGTCGGCAAGATCCAGGAGCGCATCTCCGAGCCGTACGAGCTCGACGGGAACACGCTCGTGGTGACCGCCTCCGCGGGCGTCGCGACCAGCGCCCTCGGCTACACCCGCCCGGAGGATGTGCTGCGTGACGCCGACATCGCGATGTACCGGGCCAAGTCCCGCGCCCGGGGCTCGTGCACGGTCTTCGACCCCTCGATGCACCGGATGGTGATGAACCGGCTGCGCACCGAGTCCGACCTGCGCCGGGCCATCGAGGCCGGCGACCTGAGGCTGCGGTACCAGCCCATCGTCCGCCTCGACACCGAGGACGTCGTGGCCCTCGAGGCGCTGGTCCGTTGGCCGCACGCGGACGGCCGGGAGTCCCAGCCCGGCGAGTTCCTGCCGATCGCGGAGGAGACCGGCCTGATCGTGCCAATGGGCCGGTACCTGATCACCCTGGCCTGCACCCAGATCCGTACCTGGCGGGCCGACGGCGTCCTGCCCGCCGTGATCCCGGTCAGCCTGAACGTCTCGCACCGCGAGTTCTGGCAGGCGGACCTGCTCGGGTTCCTCGAGCGAACCCTCGAGGCCTGCGAGCTGGGTCCTGAGTGGCTCACGATCGAGATCACCGAGGGCGTCCTGATGGACAACGTCGACGCGGCGCGGGTGCGGTTGGAGGAGCTGCGCACGATGGGGGTCCGAGTGCACGTCGACGACTTCGGGACCGGCTACTCCTCGCTGGAGGCGCTGCACCGCATCCCCATCGACGCGCTCAAGATCGACCGCAGCTTCGTTGCCCGTCTGGAGACCGACCCGCGGAGCCGGGAGCTGGTGAGCACCATCATCATGATGGCGCACGGGCTGGACATCGACGTGATCGCGGAGGGCATCGAGACCCGGGAGCAGCAGCGGATGCTGATGGACCTGGGCTGCCGACGCGCGCAGGGATACCTCTTCGCGCGGCCGCTGACGCCGGACCAGCTCGCGGAGTTCGTTCCGCTGCACCTGGGGACCCCGCCGTCCGTCGGGGTGTCACCCGGGTAGGTCGGGACAGCGACCTCGGTCAGCCCTCGGAGACCAGCCGGGACGCGGCCGCCAGGTCGGTGAACACCTCACGCAGCTGCGGGTACAGCCGCCGGTACACGGCGAACATCGCGCCATAGGCCGCTGCATCCCCGCGATCCGGCACGACGTCGTGCCCGTCCGGTTCCGGCGTCTGCCCGGTGCCTGCCGGGCGCCCGTCGAGGTAGCCGAGGGCCAGGATCGCCGCACCGCGCGCGCTCACCTCGCCGGCCGAGCAGACCCGGACCGGCCGCTGCGTGATGTCGCTGACGATCTGCACCCAGAGCTCGCTGCGCGCCCCGCCACCCACCGCACGGATCTGCTCGATCCGCTGCCCGGTGACCTCCTCGAGCCGCTCCAGGTGCAGCCTCAGCTCGAAACCGACGCCCTCCAGCACGGATCGGTACAGGTGCGCCGGGGTGTGCCGTCCGTGCCAGCCGACGACGGCGCCCCGGGCCAGCGGGTCCCAGTACGGCGTCTGCGCGGCGTTCCAGTACGGCAGGGTGAGCAGGCCCTCGGACCCGACCGGCACGCCCGCGGCGGCCGCGTCGATGTCACCGAACGACCCGCCGAACTGCTCCCGGCACCAGGTGGCGAGGTAGGCGGCGGCATTGAGCACCGTCTCCAGCGTGTACTCCCCCGGCCGGAGGCCGGCCAGCGTGCGGAAGGCCGGATCCCACAGGTACTCGTTGGACTGCACCCCCAGCACCATCGAGGTGCCGAGGTTGAGGTAGGCGATCCCCAGCTGGGTGGCACCCAGCGCAAGACCTGCGGCCTGCCCGTCCCCGATGCCGGCGACGAGCGGGATGGGGCCGGGCAGGCGGAGCTCCTCGACCGCCGTCGGGGTGAGCATCCCGATCAGCATCCCGGCGGGGACCACCTCGGGCAGCTGGTCCTGGCGCACTCCCGCGAGCTGCACGAGCTCCGGGGACCAGGTGGCGCGCTGGAGGTCGAACAGGCCGAGCGTGTCAGCTGACGCCTCGCTGGTCGCCCATCGCCCGGTGAGCTGGAACGCCAGGTACGCCTGGACATCCGCCACCCGGGCGGCGTCGCGCAGGATGTCGGGCTCGTGACGGGCCAGCCAGGCGAGCTTGTAGATGGCCGGAGTGGTGTCCGGTGGCTTGCCGGACAGCTCGTGGACACGCCGACTGCCCAGCTCGGCGATCTCCTCGTGCGCCCGGCCGTCCAGCCAGAGGATCGCCGGGCGCAGCGGGAGCCCGGCGTCGTCGGTGCAGACGAAGGTCTCCCGCTGGTGGGTCAGGCACAGGGCGCGCACCGGCTCGTCGGCCAGCGCCACCGCGTTCGAGATCGCGTCCCGTGTTGCGGTCCACCACTCCTGGGCGTCCTGCTCGTGCCAGGTGGGGTGCGGCTGCCGCGTCGTGATCGGGGAGGTGGCCTGAGCCAGGACCGTGCCCGCGGCGTCCTGCACCACCGCCTTGGCAGCGGTGGTCGAGATGTCGACGGCGACGACCAGTGTGCTCATGCACCCGGCTCGACGATCACTTTGAGGCCGGCGCGGCGTTCGGCGGTGGCGAACGCCTCGGCGACCCGGGCGAGCGGGAAGGTGTCGCTGACGACGGATGCGACGTCGACGGCGCCGCGCTCGACAAGGGAGATGGTGCGCGGGTAGGTGTCGTTCATCCGGCGGACGAGGCTGAGCGTGAGCCCCTTGCGGCGCGCCACCGAGGCGGGGAACGTCGTCGAGTCCGAGGCCGGGATGCCCGCGAGAGCCACGCGGGCGCCCGGGCGGGCTGCCGCGACGGCCAGGGCCACCGCTTCGTCGGTGCCGGCCACCTCCAGCACGACGTCGGCACCCCGTCCACCGGTCGCCGCGGCCAGGCGCGCGACCAGGTCGTCCGCCCCGGGATCCAGCACGACGTCGGCGCCCATGGCGGCCGCGGCCGCACGTCGGTGGGCCAGCGGCTCAACGGCCACCACCCGGGCCGCCCCACCGAGCCGGGCCAGCTGCACGATGCACAGCCCGATCGGCCCGCACCCGACGACGACCACCGTCGCCCCGATCCGGGGCCGGGCCAGTTCCATCGTGTGCAGGGCAACCCCGAGCGGCTCGAGCATGGCGGCGTCGGCGTCGGAGATGGCGTCGGGAACCGGGTACAGCAGCGCGGTGGGCCACGCGACGTACTCGCGCAGCCCGCCGTCGTTGCGCCCGTGGCCGGCGAACCGGACGGTCGGGCAGAGGTTGCGGTAGCCCCTGCGGCACTGCTCGCAGGCGCCGCACGGGTCGGCCGGATCGACCGCAACGCGACGCCCGTCCAGCGGACCGCCCTGCACGACGCCGGCCATCTCGTGGCCGAGCACCAGCGGGGCGGCCAGCTGGGCGTCACCGATGCCGCCCTCGGCGAACCAGTGCAGGTCCGAGCCGCACAGCCCGACGGCGGTCATCCGGACCAGGCTCTCGCCGTCGGTCGGCACGGGGACATCCCCCTGCTCGATCCGCACGTCGCACATGGCGTGCAGACGTGCGGATCGCATGGTCACCCCCTGGTCCTCCGGCGCGCGGAACCGCAGCAACGCAACGTGCGGTCGGACCCTGAGCCTACAGGGGTCCGACCGGGACCTGCGCCGATCAGGCCGCGCCCACCTCGCCCAGGCGTCCGGAGGCGACGTCGAAGACGAAGCCACGCACGGCGTCCCGGTGCGGGACGAACGGGCTGGCAACGATCCGGGCGCCCGGGAACGCTTTGCTCCGCCTCTGCACCGTCACGATGAGGTCCTGAGCACACCGAGCGGCTCGGCCCCGATGCGGGCGCTGGTCGTCGACGACGAGGTGGCGCTGGCCAACGTCGTGGCCAACTACCTGCGACGGGACGGTTTCGACGTGCACGTCGCGGCAGACGGCGAGTCGGCGCGAACGTCATGCCGCGGTTTGACACGTGCACGCAGGCGCGGACGAGCCCGCGAGCCCGCCCACGCCATCGATCTTGGCGTGGGCGCGGCGCTCTCACGGTGTGCGACAGCCTGGTCCGGACCTACGGGTTCGGCGCGCGGGTGCGCGCATTCGGGCCGCGCTCGTACCGGCGCCGACGATTCGGCGGGGAGGTGGTTCCGTGCAGTCGATCGGTTGCCGCCTCAGCTGTGGGCGGCCTTGCGATCCAAGCGGAGGTGGGCCACCCGGAAGTGGTGGCCGGCCTTGGCCCGGTTGACCGGGGAGCGGTCAAGGGCGGCGAACCGGTGAAGAAGGCGCTGCTCGAGCTCGCGCTCCTGCTGCCGGTAGATCGTCAGGTAGAGGTCGGGGTGCATGGGGTCCTCCTGCACAACGGGCGGTGGCGGGTAGCCACGGGCGGCCGCTGGGACGGGTTGCGCCCCGAACGGTCGGCGGAACGGTGGTGCCGATCCACCCGACAAGCGTCCCACCATGTGGACCAGGAACCCAGAGCGGCGCCGAGGTCCACCGGGTGGAATCCGGGCGCTCCGGCAGCCCGTACGCATCCGCCCCGAGCTCAGCCCTCCCGGTAGCTGACGCCGGACCCACCGCGCGGGTAGCGCCAGGTCAGCGCGCCAGGAGCCGCGACTGCCAGACACGTCCCGCATTCCAGGCACGCTGCTTGGTCGACCAGGATCAGGCCGTCCTGCTCGCTGTAGACCGAAGCAGGACAGACCGCGATGATCGCTGCCCCTGTCCCGGTCGTGCGGCACAGCTCCTGGTCGACGACGATGTGGGACTCGTCCTCATCCACCTGGAAGCTGTTCACCGCCAGTCGTTCGGGAACGGTCGTCGGCTTCACAGTGCTCGCACCCCCGCCCATCCGTCACTGATCAGCTGGCGCAAGGCCACTGGCGATCGCTTCAGTGCGTGCCGGGCCACGGTGAGCAGGTGCTGACGTGGTGTGCCGTCCAGCGAGAACGCGTGGTGCAGAACGTCGGCGATCAGTTCCCCGTACGGCCCGTACATGCCGGGCCGCTCCAGGAACTTCGGCGCTCGAGCGTAGGTGCGCATGTCCTGCATGACGAAGCTCTCGTCGAGCCTGCGTCGGTAGCCGGCCAACCCGGCCTCTGACGTGTCACCGGACGCCACTGCTTCGGCGATGGCGTCCGACGCCGCGATGGCCGAGCCGATGGCCAGGTCCATGCCTCGTACGGTCAGCCCGCTGTTGATCGCGAGACCTGCCGCCTCACCGGCGACGAGCATGCCGTTCATCGCGACCTCGCCGACCATCGGGTAGCCGCCCTCGGCAACCAGGTGCGAGCCGTACTCGATCAGCTCGCCCCCGCGCAGGTACTGCGCAAGACCCGGGTGCTGGGTGAAGTGCTCGAACGCCTCGATCGCCGTGTGCCCGGACCGCAGCAGGTCGTCGAGTCGCAGCACGACGCCCAGCGACAAGGACTCGGTGTTGGTGTAGAGGAACCCGCCACCACCGATCCCCAGCGTGCAGTCACCGACGATCGCGTGCGCGGCACCCCGGTCACCGCTGACCCCGAACCGGCTCTCGATGTCCACCCGGGGCAACCGGATCACGGCCTTGACGCCGACTGCCAGGTGGTTGGTCGGTGGCTTCGGGCGCAGCCCGACTGAACGGGCCAGGAAGGAGTTCACTCCGTCCGCGGCAACCACCACGCGTGCCCGCAGCTCGTCGTCGCCGGCACGCACTCCGACCACTGTCGCGGCTCCGTCGGGGCCGGGCTCGGTCAGCAGCGAGTCCACGCGCACCCCTGGCATCAGGAACGCCCCCGCCTCCTCGGCCTTGCCGGCCAGCCAGACGTCGAACTTGGCTCGCAGCACCGTGACTGCGTTGACCGGTTCGGCCAGCCCATCGGCGCTGTAGTCGAGTGAGACGGCCGAGTCGGGGGTCAGGAAGGTCGTGACGTGCCGGGTGACCCGACGCTCGACCGGTGCCTCGTCCAGGTAGTCGGGGAACACGGTCTCCAGGACGCGTCCGTAGAGCACACCACCGGACAGGTTCTTCGAGCCCGGCACGTCGCCACGTTCGATCAGGACGACCGACAGACCGCGCTCCGCGAGCCGATAGGCGGTGACCGATCCTGCCAGTCCGGCCCCGACGACGATGACGTCGAAGTCGGGTTCGGTGGCGTCGCTCGTCACGGCTTCGCTGCCAACGCTGCGGTCAGCGCGGGCACGACGGTGTACAGGTCGCCGACGATGCCGTAGTCGCACTGCTTGAAGATGAGTGCGTCCTTGTCCGAGTTGACGGCAACGATCACGTCGGCGTCCCGCACACCGACCATGTGCTGCAGCTGTCCGGAGATCCCGATGGCGACATACAGCTCTGGCGCGATCTGCTGCCCGGAGATCCCGATGTTGCGGTCCTTGGCGATCCAGTGAACGCCCTCGGCCAGGGGCCGGGAGCAGGCGAGCTCGCCGCCGATGGCATCGGCAAGGTCGGTGATCAGAGCCAGGTCGTCCTTCGCCTTGAGCCCGCGGCCCACTGCGACGACGGTGCGGGCCGCGCGGAGGTTGACCGGGGCCTTCTCCTTGGGCCGCAGACCGGTCAGCCGACCGGTCGTCAAGGCGTTCGCCGTGACCTCCTCGACCGGAACGGCCAAGCCGGTCGGGTCGCTGATCTCGCCGCCGGCGAGGGCGATCACGGCTGTGCCTCCGGTGACCAGGTCACGGCGTTCGGCGATCCCGCCGAACACGCTGCGCGTGACCCCGATCTGGTTGCCGTCACGTTCAAGGGCCGTGACCCCGCTCAGCCCCGGTGCCTGCAGCAGCGCCGCGATCGCGCCGAGCATGACGCGTCCCGCACCCTCCGACGAGCCGAGCACCGCTCCGGGTGCCCCCGCCGCGACAGTCCTCGCCACGTCGGGGGCATACGCCTCGACGGGCGTCCCTTCGGCGGGCTCCCCGAGCCACAGGACACGATCCACACCGGCAGCGACGACGGACTCCGCCGTCGCACGCCTGCCGGCCACCACAGCGGTCACCTCGGCGCTGAGGATCCGCGCAGCCACGACGAGCCCGCTCACGGCGGGATCGTCGGCAACCACGATCCACGTCTGGGACGAGGCGTTCATGGCTTCCCTCTTCTCTCGGTGGTCTGAGGACGCGGGCAACCGGGCCGCTACAGGACCTTGGCGGCGCGCAACGCGCCCACCAGCTCGGCAGCCGCCGCGGTCGGGTCGGAGCCGTCGATGATGACCCGCTGCCGGTTCCCGGCAGCCGGCCGCGACGTGCTGAGGGTGGTGAGGGTCACCTGCGCGGAAGGAACGTCGAGCGCGTCGAGGGAGAGCACCTCGACGGGCTTCTTGGCGGCGCCGAGGATGTCCTTCATCCCGGGTACCCGTGGCAGGACGGCGTCGGCGGTGGTGGCCAGGACGGCCGGGCCGGTCACGACCATGGATACGGTGCCGGACGGCACGTCACGCTCGACCGCGTACCCGCCGTCGGAGGCCGACACCGACGACACCGCGTTGAGCCCGAGCCAGCCCAGCTGACCGGCCAGTGTCATGGCGACCTGCCCCTCGGTGACGTCCACCGAGGACTCCCCCGCCAGAACGAGATCGACGTCACCGATCCGACGCACCACGGTCGCGAGAACCGCAGCGAGACGGGTGCTGTCAGCACCCACCAGACGGTCGTCCGCCACGATCACCAGCCGGTCGAGACCACGCGACAGGGCAGCCTTGCGGGCAAGAGACGTGTCGATCGACGCATCACCGACGGTGACGCCGACCACCTGAGCGCCGGTGGAGTCGGCGACCCGCCGGGCCAGCTCGAAGGCCACCGGGTCGTACTCACTGATGGTGGACTTGGCCCGCGTGAAGTCGACGGTTCCCTCCGAACGCACCGCGGCGTCCTGCGGGTTGGGCGCCCACTTGTACGCGACGACGATCGTCATGCCAGGTCTCCTTCGCTGGATCCGCCGCGGTTCCGTAGGCTCACCGGTGTTCCCTGAGGATCTGTCGGCCGGCGATGTGCACCATGATCTCGTCCGTGCCGCCACCGAAGCGGTGACCGCGCAGGTCACGCCAGAGGCGGGAGACCCTGGTCTGGGCGTTGACGCCGATGCCGCCGAAGATCTGCATGGCTTCGTCGGCCACCTCGAAGGCGGCCATCGCAACGTAGCGCTTGCACAGCGCGCCCTGACTGCGCAACGGGATCCCCTGGTCGACCATCCACGAGGTCTTGTAGACAAAGTTGCGCATGTTCTCGAGCTTGATCGCCATGTCGGTCAGCTTGAGCTGGATCAGCTGGAACGAGCCGATCGGCTTGCCGAACTGCACCCGTTGCGTCGCGTAGGTTGCCGCGTCGTCGAACGCGCACTGGGCAAGGCCGAGGCAGGTGGCCGCGATGACCAGGCGCTCGAGGTCGAGGTTGCGCATGAGCTGCCGGAAACCGTTGCCCTTGACACCCACGAGGCAGGCGTCGGGGACTGTGACGTCGTCAAGGAAGATCTCGCACGAGTCGTTGGTGTACCAGACGATCTTCTCGAGCGGGTTGGTGGAGACACCGGGGGCGTCCATCGGCACCAGGTACATCGAGATGGCGTTCCGTGAGTCGTCGCCGCGGTCGGAGCTCTTGGCCATCACGAGCAGGTACTTCGCATCCAGTGCGTTCGTGATCAGGGTCTTGGTGCCGTTGAACGTCACCATCCCGTCGTGGTGGACCGCGGTCGTGGTTATGGCCGAGTTGTCCGACCCAGCGCCGGGCTCGGTGAAGCCGAGCGCGAACGGGACGTCACCGGTGGCCAGCAGCCCGAGGATCTCGGCCTTCTGATCCTCCGAGCCGAACTCGAGGATGTCCATCGCCTGCAACAGCTCGATCCCGTAGCCGTTGTTCAGCCCCTGCTGGGCCACCCGCTCGGTGAGCAGCATGAGCGTCACCGCATCGCACGGCGTGCCGCCGTACTCCTCCGGGAAGCCAAGGGACGCGAACCCTGCCTCGTGCAACGCGCGCCGGAACGACATGGGTGCCTGGTGGGTCCGGTCGAGCTCGGCGATGTAGGACTCGGAGCACTCGCGCTCGAGGAGCTCCCGAAGGCTGTCGAGCAACAGCTCGTGCTCGTCCGTCAGGCCGAAGTCCATGGTCCACGCCTCTCATCACGTCCGTTGCGGATGTCCTGCCCGGCCCGCGCCGTCCGAGGCCAGCGAGTCGGTGCCCCGAAGCCGATGTTCGGCCGATGCACCCATGAGCCCGGGCCTATTCCCCGTGCCAGGATCGAGCAGCGGCCGCAGACCGAGGGCAACTGTAGCGTCCGGCGGGCGGGTGATTCGTCCGGATTCACGCCCGGGATCATGGCAACCGTCTCGCGGTCGTCGACACCCCGCACCTCCGCATTCCACTCCACCGGCAGTCGACACGCGGCCGAAGCAGGCCTGCCCCGGGCGACGCTCCGCGATCCTGAGATCATTGACCTGTGCGATGGGGGATCATCCGCACCCAACGTGACGAGATCAGCCTGATGCAGGACATCCTCAAGCAGTACTGACCACCCGACGCCGTGCGAAGGACGACGATGCCCCAACTCCTCCTGCTGTGCTTCGCGGCCCTGCTGCTCGTTGCGGTGCTGATCTCCGAACGCGCCAACCGCACTGTCCTGTCGACAGCCGTCCTCTTCCTGCTCGGCGGCTTCGTCCTCGGCAGGGGCATGCTCGGTGTCATCGACATCCAGACCGGCGACCCCCTGGTGGCCGGCCTTGCCGAACTGGCACTGTTCTCGGTCCTGTTCACGGACGGGATGCGCGTCGGAGTGGCGGACCTCCGCTCCGCGTGGCGGCTTCCTGGCCGGGCGCTACTCCTGGGGCTGCCACTCACTCTGGTGATCACGGCCGCCGCAGCGCACTACGTCGCCGGACTGCCCTGGCTGCATTCGTTCCTCTTGGGTGCCATCCTCGCCCCCACCGACCCCGTCTTCGCCGCTGCCATCGTGGGCCGCGAAGAGGTCCCACGGCGTCTGCGCCACCTTCTCAACGTCGAGTCCGGCGTCAACGACGGCCTCGCGCTGCCCGTGGTCCTGGTCCTGCTCGCTGCTGCCGGAGGCACCAGCACCAGCGGGTGGCAGCTGCTCGAGGAGATCGGGCTCGGAGTCCTGGTCGGGCTCGTCGTGCCGATGGTCGTGCTGCGGCTCGAGCGACTGTCCTTCCTGCAGGCCACGAAGGGCCTCCAGCCTCTGCTGGCCGTCTCGATCGGCCTGCTCGTGCTGGGCATCTGCACCGCAACCCACGCCAACCTGTTCCTGGGTGCCTTCACCGCCGGGATCACGCTCGCGTCCGCAGGGCCGGAGTTCCGCCACGAGTTCGAGCAGTTCGGTGAGCTGATCACCGAGCTGCTCAAGCTGGCGGCGATCCTGGTGTTCGGCGCGCTGATCACTCCGCACTTCCTGTTCCAGGAGATCGCAGTGAGCGGATGGGTCTTCGCCGTCCTGGCGCTCCTCGTCGTTCGCCCCCTGGCCCTCCTGGCGTCGTTCGCCGGATCGGGCCTCCCCCGCCGGCAACAGGTGGCGGCCATGTGGTTCGGACCCAAGGGCTTCGCCTCGGTGGTCTACGGGCTGCTGGTCCTCGAGTCGGGCATCGGCCGGTCCCAGGAGGTCTTCCACCTCGTGGCACTCGTGATCGTCCTGTCCATCCTCGCCCACTCCTCGACCGACGTCCTCGTAGCGCGGCAGTTCGACGGAGACCCGCCCTCGGCCGCATCTGGGCGGCCGGCAGCGGGCCAGGTCGCCGAGCCCGAGTGACCTCGGCCCTGCGCTGCGGACGTGGTGTGTCCACGACAAGGGAGAGGCCGAGCGAGCCGACCAGGGGCGCCCGGCGAACGGGAGGCCGGAGCTATCGTGGGGCGGTGTCTCCCTCCCTGCGCCGTCTGCTCGGCGCACCGCGCCACCTGTATCGGCACGGCTGGGGCTGGCTGCTCGGACATCGCTTCCTCCAGCTCTCGCACCGCGGTCGGAAGACCGGCCGGCTGCACCACACCGTCCTGGAGGTGGTCCGCTACGACCCCACGACCGGCGAGGCCGTCGTAGTGTCGGGCTTCGGGAACGAGTCGGACTGGCTCCGCAACCTTCGCGCAGGCTCGGACATCGTCGTGAGCATCGGTCGGTCCTCGTCGCCCGCGACGTACCGGATGCTTCCGGCGGACGAGGCGATCGACGTCTTCGCCGACTACGAGCGCCGCAACACCATGGTCCGCCCCGTGGTGCGGGCCGTCCTTGGTCGCCTCCTGGGCTGGCGCTTCGACGGCACTGACGATGCCCGCCGTCGGCTGGCGGAGCAGCTGCCGATGGTCGCCTTCCGCCCCACCCGCCGCCCCGCCGCCGCGCCGCCGGACGACGATCAGCGTTCGTTCGAGCGGTGACGAACGCCGATCGTTCGTTGACCGCGCTGGCCAGCGGGTGCTCCGCTCGGCCGAGCAGCCGGCCGAGCTGCTCCGTTCGGTCAGGCGTCGACGACGATGGCGATGACCACCGGCTCCCGCCGGTACGTGCGCTCGATGTACCGGGCGACGGCTTTCTGGATGACCCCCTCGAGCTCCGTCAGGTCGGTGACCGACCGCCCTGCCGCGCGGTCCAGGGCCTTCTCCACCTCAGCGGTCGCGCCGTCGAATGTGTGGTCGTCATGCACGAACCCGCGGGTGAGGAACTCGGGCGGCTCGGTCACCCGGTTGGTGGTCGCGTCGACCAGTGCGAGGACCGTCACCACGCCACCTTCGCGGAGCAGACGTCGCTCGTTGAGGGTGTCCTCGGTGACCTGGCCAACGGTCTGTCCGTCGACGTAGACCATCGCGGCCGGGACCTGACCGCTGACGGTCGCCCGCCCGTCGATCAGGTCGATGGTCATCCCGTCCTTTGCCACGATCACACCCGCCGGGTCGACGCCGGTGCGGATGGCCAGCTCGGCGTTCGCGTGCAGGTGCTTGGACTCACCGTGCACCGGCAGCACGTTGCGCGGCCGCACGATGCTGTAGCAATACACGAGCTCCCCGGCACTGGCGTGACCGGACACGTGCACATTCGCGTTGCCCTTGTGCACCACCTTCGCGCCCAGGTCGGTCAGCTTGTTGATGATCCCGTAGATGGCGCCCTCGTTGCCCGGGATCAGTGAGCTGGCCAGGAGCACGCAGTCGCCCTCGTGAACGGTGATCTGGTGGTCGCCGCTGGCCATCCGGGCCATGGCAGCCATCGGCTCACCCTGGGAGCCGGTACAGATCAGGGTGACCTTCTCGTCCGGCATCGACTCGAGCTTCTTGAAGTCCACGACCAGCCCACGCGGGATCCGCAGGTAGTCCAGGTCGCGGGCGATGCCCATGTTGCGGACCATCGACCGCCCGACGAAGGCGACCTTGCGGCCATGGGCGTGCGCGGCGTCGAGCACCTGCTGGATGCGGTGCACGTGGCTGGCGAAGCTGGAGACGATGATGCGGCGCTGGGCCGTGGCGAAGACCTGGTCGATGGCAGGGGCGAGGTCGCGTTCGGAGGTCGTGAAGCCCGGGACCTCGGCGTTCGTGGAGTCCACCATGAACAGGTCGACCCCCTCCTGGCCCCACCGGGCGAAGGCCCGGAGGTCCGTGATCCGGTTGTCGAGCGGGAACTGGTCCATCTTGAAGTCCCCGGTGTGCAGCACGAGTGCCGCGCCGGCGCGGATGGCCACGGCGAGTCCGTCCGGGATCGAGTGGTTGACCGCCGCGAACTCCAGGTCGAACGGCCCGGCCTGGTGGCGGTCGCCGGCCTCCACGTGAACCGTCTGTGGTCGGATCCGGTGCTCCTTCAGCTTGGCCGTCAGGAACGCCAGGGTCAGCTCAGAGCCGATCACCGGGATGTCGGCCCGCTCCATCAGCAGGTAGGGCACCCCGCCGATGTGGTCCTCGTGCCCGTGGGTGAGCACGATGGCGACGACGTCGTCCAGCCGGTCCCGGATCGAGGTGAAGTCCGGCAGGATCACGTCGATCCCCGGCTGGTGGTCCTCAGGGAAGAGGACGCCGCAGTCGACCACCAGCAGCTTGCCCTGGTACTCGAAGACCGTCATGTTGCGACCGATCTCGCCCAGGCCGCCCAGGGGGGTCACGCGCAGGACGCCGCGCGCGAGGCGGGGCGGGGACTTCAGGATCTTGGTCGGGCTGGGTGCACGAGGTCAATCCTCCCTGAGCCCGGGCCGATCGGCCCGGGACAACGAACGAGCAAGCGCGGCCCGCGTGCGTCAACGTCAAAGGCCCTTCGATCCGAAGATCGAGAGGGCCGACCTGCGGCACAGATGGCGGCCCTGCACCCGCTGGGTCGTGTGGGTACGGCCGCCGAGGTCGCCGAGGTGGTTGCGATCCTGCTGTCCGGCCTCCTTCGTACTGTTCGTGGTTGCGGCCAGCATCGGCGCCGCGCTCGACAGGGACCCTTCCGCGGTGGGCGCCTCAACGGTCGCTTTCGGCACCTGAACCGAGGAAACTGCGACCATGATCATGGCACGCCTGCGTGGGCGCGACAGGGTGAGCGTCACCATCGCATTGACAACCACAGTCCCGGCAACGTGGTAGTCCCGCGCAGGCCTCCGTCGCGATGCCTCCGATGCCGCTGCGGCACTCGCGTCGTCGCTGTCGGAGGAGGGCACGATGCGGATGCTCTCGACCCTGGCCGGTGCTCAGGGAACCCGCCGAGGGGTCCCTGACGGTGGACGTGCCCGTCCGCGACAAGCCCGCAGGTCGATCGCGTGACGCTCTCGCACACCGCAATGCGCCGAGCCGCAGCTGCGGGCAAGTGCCAGGCTCGTGGGCCTCACCGGAACCGCCGTCCTGACCCTGTCGGTGGCAGCCGGCCCGGCGTACGAGGACGGGCGTACGGTCGACAGCGTCGACGTGGCACCGTCAACGTCGGGAACGGCAGCCGGACGGGATGGAGCAAGAGCGATGACCGACCTCGTGGCAAGGATCGGCGCCCGCGGGCTGACCACCCGCTGGCTGGTCCGCGCACCCATATGGATCTACCGTGCCGGGCTCGGGTTCGTCTTCGGCTCCCGTTTCCTCATGCTCGAGCATCGGGGACGCAGCTCCGGCAAGCGGCGGTTCGTGGCCCTCGAGGTCGTCGACCGCCCGGCTCGCGACGAGTACGTGATCGCGTCCGGCTTCGGCCCGCGCGCACAGTGGTACCGCAACGTCATCGCCGAACCGCGCGTACGGGTGTCCTCCGGTCTCAGACGCCATGTCCGAGCGACAGCGACGCCCATGACGGGCGAGGAGTCCGCTGCCGCGCTGCGCCTGTACGCTAGCGCGCACCCCAGGGCCTGGGCCCAGTTGCGCGCCACCATCGAAAGGGCCACCGGGGCGCCCGTAGAGACCCTCCCGATGCTTCGGGTGGTGCTGGCTGTCAGCCGATGAAGCCCGCGGGCGTCATCCGTTCCTCTGCCAAGAGCAGACAGGATCAATGCGGCTCGTCGCCCGCACTGCGTGCTTGACCTTGGCTGTGGGATAGAAGGGTCGGCGCGCGACCGCGTCTCCGCGACGTTCATGCTGGGCGTGGCAATCGCAGTGGCAGCGATCATCGGTGCCCCGGCCGTGAGCTGTGATCGGCGGCGGTTGTGTCGGTGTCCACCGAGCCCTTGCGTGTGCCCGGGTCGAGGATCCGGTAGGCGAGAAGCTTGACGCGGTCGCTGAGCAGAGCCCAGGCGATGGCGTAGGCCCACACGAGGCCGGCCCAGCCCCAGCCGAGGGGTGTCATGAACAGTCCGTAGACGGCGATGAGGGTCGCGATGGCCTGGGTGCCAAGAACGGCGAGCAGGAGGGACCGGGCGGGTCGGATGGACCAGAACGGGCCGCGGGTACGGGTGAGGAAGATCGTGAGGTGGCCGGCGACGGACAGCATCAGGTACATCAGGGTCTGCAGCTGCGGGTGGCCGAGGCCGAAGACTCGGTCGCCGAGGTAGAACAGGCCGAACGCGGCGATCGGCCCGACCACGCCCAGGACCGTGGAGATGCCGAGCACGCGTCGCATGTTCCATGCTTCGGGCTCGTCCTTGTAGTGGACGTTGTCGTAGGCGATGGACAAGATCGCGCCGTCATTGAGCAACGCGAGCATGACGATCATGACGGCAGTCACGGGGTAGAAGTTGAAGAGCAGGATCGCGACGGTCATGAAGAGAAGGACGCGCAGCGTCTCCGCGATGCGGTATATCGCGTAGCTGTTCATCCGCTGGAAGATCCGTCGGCTCTCCTTGATCGCGTCGATGATCACCGACAGCCCCGGGGCCAGCAGCACGATGTCGGCGGCTGCGCGCGCGGCATCGGTGGCGCCCGACACGGCGATGCCGCAGTCGGCCTTCTTCAGCGCGGGTGCATCATTCACCCCGTCGCCGGTCATACCCACGATGTGGCCCCGCTCCTGCAGGACGTCGATGATGTGGAACTTGTGCTCGGGGAACACCTGGGCGAACCCGTCGACCTTCTCGATGGAGTCGGCGACCGACGCCGTCTCCTTCTTCTTCGCATCACCCAGATCACTGGCATCGAGGATGTCCGCGCCGAGCCCGACCTTCGTGGCCGTCTCCTTGGCGATGGCGAGCGCGTCTCCGGTCACCATCTTCACGCTCACTCCCATGGAGCGTGCAGTCTCGATGGTCGACTTGGCGTCGTCCCGTGGCGGGTCGAACAGCGGCAGCACACCGAGGAGCGCCCACTCGCCATCCTCGTCGCTCCGAGCCACGCCCAGGGACCGGAAGCCGCGGACGGCGAAGTCATTGACCGCGGCATCGACGGCGTCCTTGACCTGGTCGGCGTCCGTGACGAGCTCAAGGATCACCTGGGGCGCGCCCTTGGTGACGGTGAACGTCTTTCGGTCCGGGGACGTGACGGTGGCCTCGGTGCGCTTGTGGACCGGGTCGAAGGGCTGGAAGTGGGTCACCTGATACCCGTGCAGAGCATCTTCGGACGTCAGACCACCCAGGACCGCCAGGTCGATCGGGTCGTCATCGTCGTCACGCGATGCCAGTGCAGCGTGCACGATGACGTCACCCGGAGTGGCACCGGCGACAGTGAAGGGATCCCCCAGCGTGAGCGTGTTCTGGGTCAGCGTGCCGGTCTTGTCCGCGCACAGCACATCCACGCCGGCCAGCTCCTCGATCGCGACCAGCCGGCTCACGACCGCCTGCTTCGTCGCGAGCAGACGGGCACCGACGGCCATCGTCACCGACAGCACGGTCGGCATCGCGACCGGAATCGCCGCCACGGTCAGGACCAGGGCGAACTGCAATGTGGTGACGACCGGGTCCCCACGCAACAGCGAGACGGCCACGATCATCGTGACCAGCGCCACCGCGAGGATGATCAGGTAGTTGCCGATCTTCAGCACCGCGCGCTGGAAGTGGCTGACGGTATGCACGTCCTGCACCAGCTCCGCGGTCTTGCCGAAGTAGGTGTGCGCGCCGGTGGCGTAGACGAGTGCGCCGATCTCACCTCGACGCACGATCGAACCGGAGAACACGGCCTCTCCCGGCTTGCGGGTGGCAGGCAGCGACTCGCCGGTCAGTGCCGACTGGTCGACCTCGACCTCGTCGCCCTCCAGCAGGCGCGCGTCCGCGGGGACGACGTCGCCCAGGCGCAGCCGAATCACGTCGCCGGGCACCAACTCACGTGCGGGCGGGGTTACCCACTCTCCGTCGCGTCGGACGCGCGCAGTGGTCGCCAGCTTGGCCTTCAGCGCGTCGATGGCGCTTCCCGCCTGGTGCTCCTCGGAGTAGCCCACAACTCCGTTCGCGACGAGCAGCACCAAGATGATGAAGAAGTCGGCCCAGTGCTGGACCGCACCGGACAGGATCACCGCGACCTCGATCATCCACGGGATCGGGCCCCAGAAGTACCCGAGGAACTTCAGCAGCGGGTTCGTCTTGTGCTCGACGATCTCGTTCGGGCCGTACGTCGTCAGCCGCGCCGTCGCCTCGGCCTGGCTCAGGCCGTCCGGTGAGGTGCCCAGCTGCTTCTCGACCTCGGACATGGGCATCGATTTGAGGTCGTTCTTCTGGTCGGTCGTCGTCGCCGGCTTCGAGTCGGTCGAGCTGGACTGATTGGCACCAGCCGTCATGGCAGGTACCCACCTTCCTGTGGTCGGTTGTCTCTACTGTGCGTAGCGGGCGCTAATGAGTGTGTTGCCGCCGATCCACACCCCCGGGTCGTGATGGGACCGGCCCGGTTTCATGACACGAGCCCGTGCGACGGGACCTGCTACCGGGGCGCAGGGCAGTCCATCGAGCACCGGGGGCTGCACTCTCGGCACGTGACCGGTCACCAGCCGAGAGCGGCGGTCGTCTCGGGGCAAGGCTCCGGTTCGTGGGCGGCCGCGGCGAACGCGCGCATTGCCATCACGAGTTCGTCGCGGCGCGTTTCGGGCATGGCTGCGACGATGCGGGTGATCTCCTCGCGCCGCTTGGCGGTGACCTGCCGGACCAGTCTCCGGCCCTCGTCGGTGACACCCAGGAGCACCTCGCGGCGATTGGCCGGGTTGTCCCGCCGAGTGACCATTCCCGAGGTGAGCAGCCGGTTGATCATCCGCATCGCCGTCGAGGACGTCACCGAGAGCAGATCGGCGAGGGTGTTGAGGTTGATCTCCTCGTGATTGTCGAGCACGACGAGGGTGCGGAACTGGGTGAGGGTGACGGTGTCCTCTACCTCGGTGAGGGAACGCGCCGAGACGCCAACGAGCACCCGCGACGCCGTCAGGACTGCGGTGACCAGTTCGTCGGTACTCCCGATGGCCGGTGCAGCCCCGACATCCGGGATCGTTGGCTTGCTTATTCTGGTCCCCCTTCGTAACGATGCCCAGTGCAATTGTTGCATAATACTACTGTGAAGATGCGCCGCAAGGCGACCCCGCCACCCTCCCCCCGTCCGATTGCGCCAGACCTGGTACCGATGCAGGCGGGGCTGACGCGTCTGCTCACCGTGCTCCGTTCGTCGCGGATGGGCCTGCTCGTGCTCGCCCTGGCCGTCGGCGCCGGTGCTGGTGGCGCGGCGATCGCGTTCCGCTGGCTGATCAAGGTGTTCACCATTGCCCTCTCCGGCCATGCCGACTACGCGGGGCTCGGTCATGTCGCGAACCCGCACGTGCCCGGGTTGGGCCGCTGGTTCGTCATCTTCGCGCCGGTGGTCGCCGGCCTGCTGTACGGGCCGCTCGTGCACTTCTTTGCCCGCGAGGCCCGGGGGCACGGCGTGCCGGAGGTCATGTACGCCGTGGCGCGGCGCGGCGGACGGATCGCGCCGCAAGTCGCCGCCGTCAAGGCGCTTGCCTCGGCCCTGTGCATCGGCGGCGGCGGCTCGGTGGGACGAGAAGGCCCGATCGTGCAGATAGGGGCCGCCCTCGGCTCGACCTTCGGCCGGGTCCTGAAGATCACCGAGCCCCGGATGAAGGTGCTGGTGGCGTGCGGAGCGGCTGGCGGCATCTCGGCGACGTTCAATGCGCCACTTGCCGGGGTGTTCTTCGCGATGGAACTCATCCTGCTGGGAGACTCAGACCTCCGGAAGTAGGGCTGGGAAACCGCGTCGACGTGGGCTTTTCGGATCCGACACGCCGCCTGTAATCCGTTGAGATTGCCCATTGAGCAGGTAACCTTGGGGGATGGCGCGGCAGGCGGAGTTCGATGGGATGCCGGAGCCGGGTGTGCTGCGCCGGATGGTCGATGCGG
>JBBRCL010000031.1:0-32502 GCA_038204895.1 Actinomycetales bacterium
CGACCCAGCGACCAGCGAGGACCGGATCCGGTTCGCCGAGGCCTACGTACAGGCGCGGTCGCACAAGGGCATGGTCATGGACCGGGCCGAGGAGGTGATGGGCGACGTCAGCTACTTCGGCACGCTGATGGTGCACGAGGACCTGGCCGACGGGATGGTCTCCGGCGCCGCCCACACCACCGCGCACACCATCCGGCCGGCCTTCGAGATCATCCGTACCGCACCGGGCGTCTCGATCGTGTCCAGCGTCTTCCTGATGGCCCTCGAGGACCGCGTGCTCGTCTACGGTGACTGCGCGGTGAACCCGGACCCCACCGCCGAGCAGCTCGCCGACATCGCGATCTCGTCCGCCCAGACCGCCGAGCTCTTCGGCATCGAGCAGCGGATCGCGATGCTCTCGTACTCCACCGGTGAGTCCGGCCAGGGGGCCGACGTCGACAAGGTGCGCACGGCGACCACACTGGTCCGCGAGCGCCGTCCTGACCTGGACGTCGAGGGGCCGATCCAGTACGACGCAGCAGTCGACGCCTCCGTCGCCAAGACCAAGATGCCCGACTCGACGGTCGCTGGGCGGGCGACGGTGTTCATCTTCCCCGACCTCAACACCGGCAACAACACCTACAAGGCCGTCCAGCGCTCAGCCGGTGCGGTCGCCATCGGACCGGTACTGCAGGGCCTCCGCAAGCCGGTGAACGACCTGTCCCGTGGTGCACTGGTCCAAGACATCGTCAACACCGTCGCCATCACGGCCGTCCAGGCCCAGGCGATGGCCCGCCCGTCGGAGGAGATTCAGTGAGTGAGCAGGTCCTGGTGGTCAACTCCGGTTCCTCGTCGATCAAGTACCAGCTGATCGATGTGGCGAGCGGCGAGGCGCTGGCCGTCGGCCTGCTCGAACGGATCGGGCAGCCGACGGCCACGATCGGGCACGACGGACCCGACGGGCGGACCACGCTCGACCAACCGGTTCCCGACCACGACGCAGGCATGACGTTGGTGCTCGCCCTGTTCGCCGAGCACGGTCCGCAGATCGACGAGTCACGACTCGCGGCGATCGGGCACCGGATCGTGCAGGGCGGCAGCGTCTTCGCCGGGCCGGCCGTCATCGACGACAAGGTCCAGCAGCAGATCGTCGATCTGTCGCCACTCGCCCCGCTGCACAACCCGGCGCACGTCGCCGGGATCATCGCGGCCCGCCGTGCCTTCCCCACGGTGCCGCACGTCGCGGTCTTCGACACCTCCTTCCACACGACGCTCCCGCCGGAGGCCTACACCTACGCGATCGACCGCGACCTCGCCCGGCGCTACGACATCCGACGGTACGGCGCGCACGGGACGTCGCACGCCTACGTCTCGCGGCGCACCGCAGCGCTGCTCGGCAAGGATCCCGCCGAGGCGAACGTCATCGTCGCCCACCTGGGCAACGGGGCGTCGATCACCGCCGTGCGCGGCGGGCGCTCGGTGGAGACCTCCATGGGGCTGACCCCGCTCGAGGGCCTGGTGATGGGTACCCGCTCCGGCGACATCGACCCCGCCGTCGTCTTCCATCTCCAGCGGGTCGCCGGGATGAGCACGGACCAGCTCGACGACCTGCTCAACCGTCGCTCGGGCATGCTGGGCCTGTCCGGCTCGTCGGACATGCGGGACGTGCACGCCGCGGTCGCGGCCGGCGACGCGGACGCGCTGCTCGCCCTCAAGGTCTACTGCCACCGGCTCCAGCACTACATCGGCGCGTACCACGCGCTGCTCGGGCGGGTGGACGCGATCGCGTTCACCGCCGGGATCGGGGAGAACGACGACCTCGTGCGGCTGCGGGCGCTGACCGGCCTTGAGCACCTGGGGATCGTCGTCGACCCGGAGCGCAACGCGGGGCGCAAGACGACCGAGAGCGTGATCTCCGCAGACGGCTCGCCGATCACCGTGTTCGTCGTACCGACCAACGAGGAGCTGGAGATCGCCCGGCAGGCCGTCGCGCTGGTGCGCGCCTGAGCCGGCGCGGCCGACTCAGCGCGGCTGGTACGGGGAGACCACCACCTCCACCCGCTGGAACTCCTTGAGGTCGGAGTAGCCGGTGGTGGCGAGCGCCCTGCGCAGGGCCCCGACCAGGTTGAGCGTGCCGTCCGCCTGGCGGCCCGGCCCGAAGAGGATCTCCTCGAGGGAGCCGGCCGTGCCCACCTCGACCCGCTCACCTCGCGGCAGCTGCGGGTGGTGCGCCTCGGAGCCCCAGTGCCAGCCGGCGCCCGGCGCCTCCGACGCCCGGGCCAGCGCGGCGCCGAGCATCACGGCGTCGGATCCGCAGGCGATCGCCTTGACCAGGTCCCCGGACCGCCCGACGCCGCCGTCGGCGATCACGTGCACGTACCGGCCGCCGGACTCGTCCAGGTAGTCCCTCCGGGCAGCAGCGACGTCCGCGACGGCCGTGGCCATCGGGGCGTGGATGCCGAGCGAGACCCGGGTGGTGTGCGCGGCGCCACCGCCGAATCCGACCAGCACGCCGGCCGCACCGGTGCGCATCAGGTGCAGGGCCGCGGTGTACGTCGACGCGCCGCCGACGATCACCGGCACATCCAGCTCGTAGATGAACCGCTTGAGGTTGAGCGGTTCGGCCCGCCCGGACACATGCTCGGCGGACACCGTGGTCCCGCGGATGACGAACAGGTCGACACCGGCGTCCACCACGTGCTTCCAGTACTGCTGGGTGCGCTGCGGTGAGAGGGCTCCGGCGACCGTCACACCGGCCCGACGCACCTCGTGCAGGCGCTCGGTGATCAGCTCGGGGATGATCGGCGCCGCGTACAGCTCCTGCATCCGCGGGGTGGCCTTCTCCGGGGCGAGCCCGGCGATCTCCGCGAGCAGGTCGCTCGGGTCCTCGTACCGGGTCCACAGACCTTCGAGGTCCAGCACGCCGAGCCCACCGAGGCGCCCGACGGCGATCGCGGTCGCCGGGCTCATCACCGAGTCCATCGGTGCCGCGACGATCGGGATGTCGAAGTGGTACGCGTCGATCTGCCAACCGACCGACACCTCTTCCGGGTCACGCGTACGCCGGGAGGGCACCACAGCGACGTCGTCGAAGGAGTAGGCGCGCCGTCCCCGCTTGCCGCGGCCGATGTCGATCTCGTTGCTCACGGCGCAAGGCTACCGGCGCAGCGACCCGTCGCGGCGCGGGCGACCGCCCCGGCCCGGCCGGCCGCCCTGGCCGTGCACAGCACGGCCTGTGCACGCCGCGGCGCGCCAACGCGGCCGTGTGGGTGCCGGCTGGCAGATTGGGCGACCAGGAGGTTGGCGATGATCAGCATGGTCCGGCCCGACGCACCGTCCGCCGCGAGCTGGGTCGACGGACCGTTGGTCGGCTTCGACACCGAGACGACCGGCATCGACGTCGGCACCGACCGCATCGTCACCGCCGCCGTCGTCCGCCGCGAGGGCCTGACGGAGTCGATCACCACATGGCTGGTCGATCCCGGGGTGGAGATCCCGGCCGCCGCCTCGGCGATCCACGGCATCACGACGGAGTACGCCCGGGCGCACGGTCGCTCCCCCGTCGAGGCGCTGGACGAGATCGCCGCGACCCTGGCGGGGGCCCTGGCCCGGGGCGAGCCCGTTGTCGCCTTCAACGCCTGCTACGACCTGTCCCTGCTCGATGCCGAGCTGCGTCGCTACCACCTCACGACCCTCGGCGATCGGATCGGCCGGGACGTCCGGGTCGTCATCGACCCCCTGGTGCTCGACCGCCACCTGGACAGGTACCGACGCGGCAAGCGCAAGCTCGCCGACATGTGCCTGCACTACGCGGTGCGGTCCGCCGCCGCGCTGCATGCGGCCGACGTCGACGTCGTGGCCACCCTCGACGTGCTGCAGGCGATCACCCGGGCGTTCCCCGAGGTCGCCCGGACACCCCTTGACCGCCTGCACGACCTCCAGGTCGATGCCCACCGCGCCTGGGCGGAGAACTTCAACGCCTGGCGGACCGGTCAGGGCCTCGAGGGGCCGGGAGCCGAGCTCGTCTGGCCGTTGCGAGTGCCGGAGCCGACACCGGCCTGACCCGCGCTACCCGAGCGCCAGGTGGTCGCGCACCATCGCGTACGTTGCGTCGTCCGCGGCTGCCAGCAGACCCCGCCCGACGGCGTCCGGCCGGTAGTCCGTCCCGTCCAGGCGCCGGGAGACCCCGCCGACCTCGCGGAGCAGAACCGCACCCGGGGTGTGGTCCCACGGCCAGGTGCGCCAGTAGAGCAGGAAGTCGGCAGCCCCCGACGCCATCCGGGAGTAGTGGTAGCCGGACCACAGGCGACCCGTCGTGACGGCGGACCCGAAGCCGGCTGCGCCCAGGCGTTCCCGCATCTGCGGCGGCATGTGCCAGGTGGCCATGCCACCGCGCAGCGCCGCCCGGTCCGTCGGCGGAGTCGTCGGCGGGAGCCGCTGCCCGTTCCGGAACGCGCCCGAGCCCCGCTGGGCGACGAACGTCTCGCCGTGCTCCGGCAGGCAGATCCACCCTCCGACCGCCTCGCCGTACTCGATCAGGCCCACCATCACGGCGTGGTCCGGCGAGCCGTCGATGAAAGCCTGCGTCCCGTCCAGCGGATCGACCACCCATGCGCGCGGCGCGCCGACGATCAGGTCGAGCAGCTCCGGCCGGGCCGCGGCGGCCTCCTCCGCCACCACCGGCACGCCAGGGGCGATCTCGGCCAACCCGCGGACCAGCGCGGCCTCGGCCTCCGTGTCGACGACGGTGACGACGTCGCCGGGAGCCTTCTCCCGCACCTCACCGTCCCGCAGGTCACGGAACCGGGGCGCGACAACCGTCGCTGCGACGTGTTCGACCAGCGCGGTGACGGCGTCGACGTCCAGGTCCGACGAGCTCACCGGCTCGAGTAGTTCGGCGCCTCGGAGATCATCTGCACGTCGTGCGGATGGGACTCCTTGAGCCCAGCCGACGTGATCCGCACGAAGCGTCCCCTGGCCTTCAGCTCCGGGACCGTCCGGGCACCGACGTAGAACATGGACTGGTGCAGCCCGCCTACCAGCTGGTGGGTCACCGCGCCGAGCGGGCCCCGGTAGGGCACCTGGCCCTCGATGCCCTCGCTGATGATCTCCTCGTCCGGCAGGTCGCCCTGGAAGTACCTGTCCTTGGAGTACGAGCGGCGGCCGCCCCGGGACTGCATCGCGCCGAGCGACGCCATGCCGCGGTACCGCTTGAACTGCTTGCCGTTGACGAAGACCAGGTCGCCTGGGCTCTCGTCGCAGCCCGCCAGCAACCCGCCAAGCATCACCGTGTCCGCACCCGCGACCAGCGCCTTGGCGATGTCGCCGGAGTACTGCAGACCACCGTCGCCGATCACCGGCACGCCGGCCGGGCGACACTCCTTCGCGGCCTCGTGGATGGCGGTCACCTGCGGCACGCCGATCCCCGCGACCACGCGGGTGGTGCAGATGGAGCCGGGGCCGACACCGACCTTGACCGCATCGACGCCCGCCGCGACGAGCGCAGCGGCGCCTTCGCGGGTGGCGATGTTGCCGCCGATGATCTGCACGTCCCGGGTGGCCGGGTCGGACTTGAGCCTGCGCACCATGTCCAGCATCAGCCGGGCGTGGCCGTTCGCGGTGTCCACCACCAGGACGTCGACGCCGGCGTCCACCAGCGCGAGCGCGCGCTCCCATGCGTCACCGAAGAACCCGACGGCCGCGCCGACGACCAGCCGCCCCTCGACGTCCTTGGTCGCCATCGGGTACTGCTCGGACTTGACGAAGTCCTTGACCGTGATGAGGCCACGGAGCACGCCAACGTCATCCACCAGCGGGAGCTTCTCCACCTTGTGCTTGGCGAGCAGCGAGGCGGCGTCCTGCCGGGAGATCCCGACCGGCCCGGTGATCAGCGGCTGGGCCGTCATGACCTCCCGCACCAACAGCGTCGGGTAGTCGCTCGCCGCAACGAAACGCAGGTCACGGTTGGTGATGATGCCGAGCAACCGGTCCGCGTGGTCGACGACCGGCAGGCCGGAGACGCGGTACTTGCCGCAGAGTGCGTCGAGCTCGGCGAGGGTGGCATCGGGACCGACGGTCACCGGGTCGGTGATCATCCCGGACTCCGACCGCTTGACCAGCTGCACCTGGTGCGCCTGGTCGTCGATCGACAGGTTCCGGTGCAGCACGCCCACGCCACCCTGGCGGGCCATCGCGATGGCCATCCGCGCCTCGGTCACCGTGTCCATCGCGGCCGACACCAGGGGGACCGCCACGGAGATCTCGCGGGTCAGGCGGGTGGTGGTGTCGACCTCGCTCGGGGTCACATCCGTCTCTCCCGGCAGGAGCAGGACGTCGTCGTAGGTGAGGCCGATCATCCCGAACGGGTCGTCCTGGGCAGCTGGACGGGGCTCGAGGTCGCTCATGCGGAGATGGTACGCGGGTGACGCCTGACCGGTCCGGGACGTCAGCGGATGAGACCCGCGCGCAACCCGATCGCCACGGCCTGGGCCCGGTCGGACGCGCCCACCTTGCGGAACAACCGACGTGCGTGCGTCTTGACGGTGTCCTCGGAGAGGAACAGGTCGGCTCCGATCTGCGAGTTGGACCGACCGTGGCTCATCCCGATCAGCACCTCCATCTCGCGCTTGGTCAGCTCCTTCGTGCTGCTCCCGTTGCTGGGGCGGTCAACCGGACGAGGGTTCCCGTTCTGCTCCGGGGGGGCTCCGCTCTGGCTCACGACGGTCCCGGTCAGGCTGTGGGCGGCGACCGCGGCAAGCTCGCTCCGGTCGACGTCGGGCGCCAGGTAGCCGCGTGCCCCCAGCGCGATCGCGCGGTCGAGGGTGCTCTCGTCGCCGGTCACGGCGATCAGCACGACGATGGGGGGGACGTCGGTCTCGCGCAGTCGCCGCATGGCCTCGATCGGGCCGGAGCCCGGCAGGTGGGCGTCCAGCAGCACCAGGGCGGGCGCGGACCGGCGGCTCAGTGCAATGAGCTCCTCGCCGCTCGCGGCACTCCTGACGGGCGCGAGGGCAGGCACCCCGTGCGCCGCGGCGACGATGCGCTCGCGGACGGCTGCGGAGCCATGGCACACGACGACGCCCGCCATCCGCCTCCTTCCACAGCGCACCCCGGCGAATGAGAGCGCGCCGGGACAGGGGGATCCGTGCGACTGTCATCGGCCGTCGGGCGGCCCGACCTTAGGTGGTCGGCGGGTGAAGACGAACCGTGGCAAGTACCTCATGAATGGCACCGGTCAGGGTGCGCACCCGATGGACGGTGGCGACGACCGGGACGTCGAGAGCCGCAGCACCGCTGTGATGGACGAAGACCGGAAGGGTCGGCTGGACGGCGACCACCGCGCGCACGACCTGGGCGGCGTCCGCCGAGGCATCGTTGCCGTCCGGCAGCTCCACGAGCACCGCCGCCGGACTGGATCGCTCGATCACCCCTGCGACGACGGCCGGGGACGTCGACGACAGCACGCGGGCACGCACCCCGTGCGACTGCAGGGCGGTCGCAAGCACGTGGGCCCGCAGGTCGGCGGCACCGGCGGCGGGGATGGTGAGCACGGTCGGCGCCAGCGGCTCGGCCGCCAGGCGCGATGCCGCGACGGCGGCCCGGCTGCGCAGCTCGGCGAAGGCGGCGGCAACCAGCGACGGCCCGACGCTCTCCCCCGGTCGCTCCAGCGAGGCAGGCTCCCCGACGATGCCGAGAGCCGGCTCCACCAGCTCCGTCCACCAGGCGAGCGTGTCCCGGGGCTGCACCCGGGTGAGCATCCAGCGCACCGCGGCGTTGTCGAAGTGCGCGGCCGCTGCCGCGAGCGCGCGAGGGTCAGCCGCCATCGGCACCGCGTCCGAGTAGGCGTCCATCACCTCGGAGGTGGAGGGGACCCGCACCTCCGCACCGTTGCCGTCCGGCGACTCCAGCGCCGCCCGTGCTGCCTCCGAAGGAGCGACACCCTCGAGGGTCAGCCGGCGCATCAAGAGCAGGCGGGCGACATCGTGGGAGGAGTACCGGCGGTGGGAGCCGGCGAGGTGCTCGGACGGTCCGAGGCCGTAACGCCGGTCCCAGGTCCGCAGGGTGGCCGGCGCGACCCCGAGTCGCCGAGCGACCGCCGCGACCGTCAGCGACGGCCCCAGCGGGCGCTCGGGTGTCGAGGAGGTCATGGCGCGATTGTGCACAGGTATTGACTCGCTACGCCAGCACTGCGCAGGTGACATGTCCAGCAATCGAACGTTCGGTCCAGATCCCGGGACGGCGCAGGCCACCGTCAAGGCCCCATGAGTACCCAGAACGGGCTCGGATTGCCCCGGAGGCGAAGCAGTTTGACCAAGGGGCTTGACCCACTTGTGGCGCGGTTCTAAGTTGATCATACCGCAGGCACTTGCTTCCGGAAACCCCGCCACAGAGTCAGCACCCGGAGGACCCATGACGGAGATCTCACGACTGCCCGGGCCAGTGATGGACCTCTGGGAGTGGCAGTACGAGGGCAAGTGCCGCGAGGCCGACTCCACCCTCTTCTTCCACCCCGAGGGCGAGCGCGGCGCCGCCCGCCGCCGTCGGGCCGAGGCTGCGAAGTCCATCTGCGCCGCCTGCCCCGTGATCGAGCAGTGCCGCGAGCACTCCCTCGCCGTCCGGGAGCCGTACGGGGTGTGGGGTGGGCTCTCGGAGGAGGAGCGTGCCGACCAGCTGAGCTCGCGACTGCGCCGCGCCGGCTGACGTCCTCGGTGGGGTCTCCCCGTTCCCCGCGCCGACACGTTGAGGCCCCCGCCCATCCGATGGGCGGGGGCCTCGACGTACGACGAACGCCCCGGCTCTGCGGTGATCCGCAGGCCAGGGCGTTCGGGGCTGGGGTCAGCCGACGACAGCGAGGATGTCGCGCGCGGACAGGATCAGCAGATCCTCGCCGCCGTACTTGACCTCGGTGCCACCGTACTTGCTGAAGATCACCCGGTCGCCGACGGCGACGTCGATCGGCACCCGCTGACCCTTGTCGTCGATCCGGCCGGGACCGACCGCAAGGACCTCGCCCTCCTGGGGCTTCTCCTTCACGGTGTCCGGGATGACCAGACCGGATGCCGTCGTCTGCTCTGCTTCGAGCGCACGAACGACAACCCGGTCCTCGAGCGGCTTGATGGAGACCGACACAGCGGACCTCCCCTTCACAGTCGTGGGAAACGGACGTCAGTTCAGCGCCGCAGGTCAGGGCCGCCCGTCGTCGCGGGTGCCGGCCGGCCCGACCGGAGGCTGGCACCCTCTGTCAGGGAGTGCTAGGAGCAATCTAGGGCCGGGTTAGCACTCGGTCAACACGAGTGCCAGCCGCCAGGGTGTCGGCGGCTGGCACTCGATGGGCGACCGGCCGGTGGGCCGGCCGGGATCAGGGGACGACGACGGCGCGCCCGACGAGGGCGCGGCAGCGCCGCAGATCTCCACCCTGACACCCGATGACGGGGCGGCTCGGGGCCGTTCGTCCTCTCCAGCAGCTCGCACAGGGCATCCCGGGCGCACCCCTGGGAGGGCCGGCGTGCAAGGATCGCCCTCGTGGATCCGGAGACCCTGTCCCAGCTGCTCAGCCCGACCGGGTGGGCCCTGCTCGGGGCGCTCCCGCCCTACGACGACAAGCAGGCGCTCGCCCTGTCCGAGCGGCTGCACCGCGAGGGCCTCGACCCGCGCCTGGTCGCCGGTGCGCTCACCCAGTCCCGGCTGCGCGCACGTGCCCGGGCCAAGTTCGCCGACTTCGCCGACGGGATGATCTTCACCGCATCCGGGTTGGAGCAGGCCACGCGCCTGAGCGTCGGCGCCCGGCACGCCCGGCGCTACCTGGACGCCGGCTGCGCCCGGGTGGCCGACATCACCTGTGGCATCGGCGGTGACGCGATGGCGATGGCGGCGCTCGGCCTCGGCGTGCTCGCGGTCGACGCCGACGAGCTCACGGCAGCGATCGCGACGGTGAACCTGCGGCACTTCCCGGACACCGAGGTCCGGCACGCCGACGGTCTGACGCTCGACCTGGCGGGCGTCGACGGCACCTTCGCCGATCCGGCCCGGCGCACGGCAGCGGGCCGACGGCGCCATGACCCGGCGGCATACACCCCGCCGCTCGACGCGGTCCTCGCCCTGCGGCTCACGGGCCCGGCCCTTGGCGTCAAGGTCGGTCCTGCGATCCCGCACACCGCCGTCCCGGCCGACGCGGAGGCCCAGTGGGTGAGCGTCGACGGCGATGTGGTGGAGGCGGGGCTCTGGTTCGGGCCCCTGGCTCCCGACGGGCCCGGCCGAGGCGCCCTGGTGATCCGCGGCGGCACCGCGACCACCGTCCGGGGCCCCGCCGGGCGCCCCGAGGTCGGCCCGGTGGGGTCGTACCTCTACGAGCCCGACGGGGCGGTCATCCGGGCCGGCCTGGTGAGCGCCGTCGTCGACCAGGTGCACGGGCGCCTGCTGGATCGCACCATTGCCTACGTGGCCTCGGACACCCTCGTCCCGGGCGACATCGCCGATGCCTACCGGGTGCTGGACACCCTGCCGTTCGGCCTCAAGAGGCTGCGCACCGTCCTGCGCGAGCGCGGCGTCGGGCGACTGACCATCAAGAAGCGAGGCACCGCCGTCGTGCCGGAGCAGCTGCGCCGTCAGCTGGACCTGCGGGGCGACGCCGAGGCGACCATCGTGCTCACCCGGGTGGCCGGCGAGCAGCAGGTGCTCGTCGTCGAGCCGGTCGAGGCGGTCTGATGCAGATCCCGTTCGCCTCCTCGGAACGCTCGACCATCGGGATCGAGTGGGAGCTGGCCCTGGTCGACACCGACAGCGGTGACCTGCGCCAGGTGGCCCAGACGGTGCTCGACGCGGTTGCGCCCCCCGGCGGTGGCGAGCATCCGACCATCAAGCAGGAGCTGCTGCTCAACACGGTCGAGATCATCACCGGGGTGTGCCGCACGGTCGCGGAGGCCGGGGCGGACCTGGAGCGGAGCATCGAGATCCTTCGTGCGGTGACCGATCCGCTGCGGGTCGAGCTGATGTGCGCCGGCACCCACCCGTTCGCCCGTTGGACCCAGCAGAAGGTGACCGACAAGCAGCGGTACGCGACCCTGATCGAGCGGACCCAGTGGTGGGGCCGGCAGATGCTGATCTACGGCGTGCACGTCCACGTGGGGATCGAGGACCGCCACAAGGTGCTGCCCATCCTGCGCGCGGTGCTGACCTGCTACCCGCACCTGCAGTCCCTGTCCGCCTCGTCACCGTTCTGGGGTGGAAAGGACACCGGGTACGCGTCCAACCGGGCCCTGATGTTCCAGCAGCTGCCGACGGCGGGCCTGCCGTTCGAGTTCGACACCTGGGAGGCCTTCGAGGCGTACACCTCCGACATGGTGCACACCGGCGTGATCGACGAGGTCGACGAGATCCGATGGGACCTGCGCCCCTCCCCTCGGTTCGGCACCTTGGAGACCCGGATCTGCGACGGCGCGTCCAACCTCACCGAGGTGCTCGCGTTCGCGGCACTGATCCACTGCCTCGTCGAGCACTACTCGACGATGCTCGACGAGGGGCGCGAGCTGCCCGCGCTCCCGCCCTGGTTCGCCCAGGAGAACAAGTGGCGCTCGGCGCGCTACGGCATGGACGCGATCATCATCACGAACGCGGCCGGCGACGAGGAGCTGGTGACCGACGCCGTGTCTCGGCTGCTGGTCGAGCTCGAGCCGGTGGCTGCGCGGCTCGGCTGCACAGCCGAGCTCGACGGCATCCAGACCGTCCTGCACAAGGGCGCCAGCTACCAGCGGCAGCAGGCCGTTGCCCGGCGCAACGGCGGCGCGCTGGACGCGGTCGTCGAGTCGCTCGTGGCCGAGATGCGGGCCGGTCGGCCGCTGTAGCCGTCCAGCCGGCCGCCCGCCTGATCGGTCAGTCCCCGGCCCAGCTGGCGAGCACCGCCTCGACGGTCGGCAGGTAGGTGTCGCCGACCTCCTCGGGTCGCAGGTAGCCGACGGCGTGCAGCCACCCGTCCTGCTCGACGTAGAAGTCGGTGAGCAGCATCCTGCCGACCCGCGTGGTCAGGGCGGTCGCGTCACCGTAGGCGCTGCTCACGTCCACGAGCGGGCCCACCTGCTCGCGGTCGCCCTCGCTGAGTGCCGCCTCGATCGCCTCGTCCGGCGTGCCGAGCTCCGAGACCGGGCCGAGGCACACCGACAGGGCGAAGGCCTCCTCCGCGGCAATGGTGATGGTCGCCTCCGAGCGCGACCCGTCCGCGCCGCTGATCATCTCCGTCCCCGACGACACAGGCGACGCGAACGAGTACCCGGGACAGCCGTCGGCTCCGTCGGCCGGCACCTCGATGAGGTGGTCGAGCGAGATCGCGGGGTCGAGCGTGAGCACCTTGGTCTCGCGGGGCTCCGGTCGGGACAGCCAGAAGCCGACACCCACCATGGCGAGCACCGCCACCCCGAGCAGGCTCATCAGGATCACGGGCAGCTTGCGGCTCATGGCGTCCACCGGGTCATGAGGCACGATCGGCACATCCTCCCGGCGGCTTGAACCGTCGGCGGCGTGGAGACCCACTACTTGGCTATACCCACTAGCGGGTATAGCCTTCTTGCATGCCAGATCGCGATCCACAGCTCCTCAAGGGCGTGCTGCCGATGCTCGTCCTGCTGCTGCTCACCGAGGGCGAGTCGTACGGGTACGAGCTCGTCACCCGGCTGCAGGCCGACGGGCTGACGGACATCGCGGCCGGCACGGTCTACCCCGTGCTGGCCCGGCTCGAGCGCGAGGGGCACGTCTCCTCGCGACTGGTGGCCTCGTCTTCCGGCCCGGCCCGCAAGTACTACCGCCCGACCGCCGACGGTGCAGCGGAGCTCGCAACGGCCCTGCGCGGCTGGGACCACCTGAGCGACACCGTCCGGGCGGTCCTCGACCGTGCCGCAACCCCGAAGGAGCAATGATGACCCCGACCGCCACCAGTCCGACCGACCGGGCCCGCCGCGAGTGGTTCCTCCTCCGGTTCAGCTGGCACATGCAGGACTTCCCGCAGAAGCAGTACCGCCAGATCAAGCGCGACCTCCGTCGGGAGCTGACCACAGCAGGGGCCGACATGGGGATGCGCCACACCGTGGCGGACCTGGGCCGTCCCCGGACCCTGGCCGACGGCTACATCGCCGAGCTGGGCAGGCCGGTGCCCCGGTGGACCACCGGTGCCGTCGCAGCGAGCCTGGCCATCATCTTCATCGTCTACCTGGGCGTGGCGTACGCCATCGGCACGGTTGACACGCTCGAGGCCATGGGCGGCGGCACCGTGACCACCTACCCGTTCGGAGCCGAGACCATCTTCACCAGCACCGCTGACGAGATCTCGGTCCAGACGCAGCTGAGCGCGGCCGGCGCATCGTTCTTCCTCGGTGTTGCGGCGGTGGCGTTCATCCTCGGCTCGCGGCTCTGGCGGGCGTTCCGCTGATCACGCGCGGAGCTCGGCGGTCCACATCTGCAGGGCGACCACGCGGGTCGCGGCCTCCTGGAGGCGCTCGACCGGCAGGGTGCCGGCCTGCGCCGCAGCCACGATCCGGGCGCTCGCGGCCGCGACGTCGCGGGGCATCAGCAGCAGGTCCGCACCTGCGGCCAGTGCACGTACCGCCTCCTCGCCCGGGGCGCCGCACGGCACCGCTCCCATGTCCAGCGCATCCGTCACCGCGACGCCGTCGAAGCCGAGGCTGTCCCGGAGCAGGCGGCATGTCGCCGGCGACAACGACGACGGCACACCCGGGTCGATCTGCACCAGGTCCAGGTGGCCGATCATGACGACCGGCGCGCCGACGGCGACGGCGGCCCGGAACGGGATCAGGTCACGGGCATCGAGCTGCGCCTGCGTCGCCGGCTGAACCGGGAGGCCCTGGTGGCTGTCGCTGGTCACGGAGCCGTGGCCCGGGAAGCGCTTGAGGACCGGGACGGTGCCGCCCTGCAGCAGCCCGGCCGACGCGGCGCGCACCGTGCGGGCGGCCACCGCCGGGTCGCCAGACGCCGAGCGGTCGCCGACGGTCGGGTCGGCGGCACCGATGGTGACGTCGGCCACCGGGGCGAAGTCCATCGTGAAGCCCAGCCCGGCCAGGTCGGCTCCCAGCTGGGCGAACCTGGCCTGGGTCGCGGCGTCGTCGCCGCGGCCCCCGAACGTGGCGAACGAGGGTAGGTCGCCGAGCAGCCCGCGCAGCCGGGAGACCCGCCCGCCCTCCTCGTCCACCGCGACCACCGCCGGCCAGCTGCGTCCGTCGGCCTGCACGGCGGCGTGCACGGCAGCCGTCGTGGCCCGCACCTGGTCGTTGGTGACGACGTTCTCGCCCATCAGGATCACGCCGGCCAGGTGCCAGGTGGTCACCATCGCCGCCGGAACGGCGGGATCGGCACCGGAGCAGCGCGCAACGATCACCTGCCCGGCCAGCGCGACCGCCGTCAGACCGTGATCCGGGTCAGCGGCATGGAGGAGTCCACCGGAAGGTCAAGACCCGACGCCGGCACCCCCCGGCGCAGCACTGCCGCGCCGAGCGCCGCGATCATCGCGCCGTTGTCGGTGCAGAACCTGATCGGCGGGATGCGCACGGTGATCCCGGCAGCGGCGCAGCGTTCCTGCGCCATCGCGCGCAGCTGGGAGTTCGCCGAGAACCCCCCGCCGATCACCAGGGTGTCCACCTCGTGCCGCCGACAGGCCGCCACCGTCTTGGCGGTCAAGACGTCCGCGACGGCTTCCGCGAAGGACGCCGCGACGTCGGGCAGCGGGACCTCCTCGCCCGCGTCCTGGCGGGCCTCAACCCAGCGGGCGACGGCGGTCTTCAGACCGGAGAAGGAGAAGTCGTACGCGTGGGCGGCCTGGTCCTTCGCCGCGGTCAGCCCGCGCGGGAACCGGATGGCGACCGTTCCCTGCTGGGCGAGCCGGTCGATGTGCGGCCCGCCGGGGTACGGCAGGCCGAGCAGCCGGCCGATCTTGTCGAACGCCTCCCCCGCTGCGTCGTCGAGGGTCTGGCCCAGCTCGGTCACACCGGTCGCGATGTCGTCGACCAGCAGCAGGGACGAGTGGCCACCGGACACCACCAGCGCAAGGAACCGCTTCGGGAACACCCCGTGCACCAGCTCGTCGACCGCCACGTGCCCGATCACGTGGTTGACGCCGTACAGCGGCCGGGAGAGCCCCACCGCGAGCGCCTTCGCGGCAGCAGCGCCGACGGTGAGCGGCCCCACCAGCCCCGGACCGGCCGTCACGGCGATCGCATCGACGTCGCCCAGCTCCACCTCGGCCTCGGCGAGCGCCCGCTGCAGAGTGGGCACCATCGCCTCCAGGTGGGCTCGCGAGGCGATCTCGGGGATGATCCCGCCGAACCGTGCGTGCTCGTCCACCGAGGACGCGATGGCGTCGGCGAGCAGCTCGTTGCCCGCGTCGCTGACCCGGACCAGCCCGACGCCGGTCTCGTCACAGGACGTCTCGATGCCCAGGACGAGGCTGCCGCTCACGTTGCCAGGGTAGGGGCGGGGTCCCACCGGCCGGTGGAGCCCCGCAGGGTGAACACCACTCGGGTTCGGCGTGGGTGGCATCGTCGGTGGACTCCACACGGTGGTGCTGCACCCGAGATTCGAACTAGACTGCCGGTCTAGACTCACGGTCTAGTTAGCGAGGGTGACATGACACGACGGAGAGGCTACGAGGCGAAGCGGGACACGATCATCACCGCGGCGCTGCGGATCCTGGCTGACCAGGGGTACGACGCGCTCACCGTCGAGGAGGTCCTCTCCGCCGCCGGCGTCTCGAAGGGCACCTTCTACCACTACTTCCCGTCGAAGCAGGCCCTTGTGGAGGCGTCGCTGCTCGCGGTCAGCGACAGCATCGTCAGCGGCGCGACCACGGCCGGCACGCCTGACGACGACTCCCCCGAACGGCTGCTCGAACCGTTCCTCGCCCTCGTGCAGCCACCTGCGGACACCCACGCCCCGGTCAACCGAGCACTGGCGCAGGTACTTCTGCAGACACCATCTCTCGAGACGCTGCGCACGCGCATGTTCGACCTTCTCGCCGAACGCCTGACGCCACTCGTCACCGAGGCCCTGGACCTCGGCGCACGCCGAGGCCTGTTCCGGATCGCCGACCCACCGGTGACAGCGGAGCTCCTCGTCTCGCTGACCCTGTCCGCCCGCGCCCGCGTCCTCGCCCTCATCTCCAGCGCAGATGCGGCGCGATGGGCCGACGCCTACCTCACCATCGTCGAACGCACCCTCGGCCTGCCCCCCGACACGCTCTCGCGCGACGATGCCGCGCCATCGGAAGGAGCCTGACATGCCCAAAGCCCGCACCATCCGGATCGCCGGAGCACAGATGACCTGCCACCTCGGCCGGCGCGACGACAACCTCGCACGCGCCGAGCAGATGGCGACCCAGGCCGCAGCGGCCGGCGCCCAGCTCGTGCTGTTCCCCGAGCTGATGCCCTCCGGGTACACCCTCTCACCACGCATCTGGCAGGGCGTCGAGCCCCCGGACGGACCGACCGCACGCTGGCTGCGCCGGATGTCCGCCGACCTTGGCGTCTTCCTCGGGACCAGCTACGCGGAGTTCGACAAGGGCCACATCTACAACACGTTCGTGCTCACGACCCCGGACGGCAGCGAAGCCGGCCGGGTGCGCAAGGCCCACGCCGAGACGTACTTCTTCCGGCGCGAGCGCGGCTCCCACGTCATCGACTGCGACCTCGGACGCGTCGGCGTAGGGATCTGTGCGGACAACTACCGGGCGGACTTCGCCCACCTCATGCGCAGCGCCCACGTCGACCTGCTCCTGATGCCCCACGCCGGACCGGCCGCCAACGTCGTCGGCGGGCTGGTGAGCGAGGCCGACGTCCGCAACCAGCACGAGTCGTTCCGCACCATCGCCCCCCTGTACGCACGGATGCTCGGAGCCCCCGCGCTCTTCGCCAACCAGTGCGGCCCCATGCCGGGCGAACGCGGGACCGGCATCGTCGGATCGGCGCTCAACAGGGACAGGTTCCACTTCGCCGGCCTGACCACCATCGCGGACTCCGACGGCAGCGTGGTCGCAAGCCTCACCGACGGCGACGGTCTCGCGATCGGCGACGTGATCATCGACCCCTCCCGCCGCCCCGAGGCCGAGCCAGCCTTGCACGGGTCGTATGTCACCCAGGGCAACTGGCTCGCCCGGCATGTGGTCTTCCCGATCGACGGCCTGCTGAGCCGGCCGTACTACGCCCTCCACCGGCGCTCCGTCCGCATCGGGCCGGACTGCGACCCCGAGGCGGGCGAGGAGTCCGCCGAATGACCGACGGACGATCAGGACTCGGGCAGTGACGTCTCCAGCGGCGCCTCAGGAGCTTCCAGCGCGGCGAGCTCCCGTCGCATGGTCCAGGCGTCGGCGTCCTCCGGCTGGTAGTACCGACGACGACGGGACAGGATCGTGAACCCGAACCGCTCGTACAGGGCCATGGCGGGAGCGTTGTCCACCCGTACCTCGAGCAGCACGGCGCTCGCCCCCAGCTGCCGGGAGCAATCGACCAGTTCCTCGAGCAGCAGCGTGCCGATCCCCTGGCGCTGCAGGGTCGGCGCCACCCCGATCGTCATCACCTGGCCGGCGTCCCCGTCGAACCACAGCCCGGCATAGCCGACCAGCGTGTCCTGACCCTCCACGGCAGCCAGGTACCACCGGCCGGGCGCGTGCAGCTCGCCGGCGATCATCGGCTCGCTCCACGCCGATGGGCCGAACAGCTGCCGCTCGAGCTCGGCGACCCGTGGCACGTCGGTGGCAACGAGTGGCCGCAGCCGGGTCTGGTCGGCCCCGGCTCCGTCGAGCCCGGCGGGCGCCTGGTTGGCCGGGTCGGTCGCGTCGGTCGCGTCGGTCATCCAGTCACCCGCTTGCTGGTGGCCGCGGGGGTCACGTCCGGGCGACGCAGGTACAGCGGCTCGGTCGGCAGCTCGGCCCCGCGCGCCGCGCGGGTGATGGCCAGCGCGGCCAGCACCGCCGGGTCGATCTCGGTCGGTGCCCCGGGCGCGGCGACGAGCACCTCGGGATACAGCACGGCACCCGGCCCGACGACGACGGCGCCCTGCGCCAGCGTGGCGGCCACCACGGCGGGGGTGTCCACCAGCGGACCGGCGACGCACGCGACGTCGGGGCCCTCGGTCTGCCCCGCCGCCCGATAGCGCGCCGCGTACACCTCCCGACGCCGAGCATCACTGACTACCAGCACCTCCCCGTTCGTCGCCACGCCGGCGGCGAACGCCTGCGCAGCCAGTGCATCGAGGCTGTACACCCCGTGCACCGGGATGCCGAGCGCGAAGCCCAGCGAGCGCGCCGTGACAAGACCCGCGCGAAGGCCGGTGAACGGGGCGGGCCCGGTACCGACCACGACGGCGCTCAGGTCCGCGCGATGGATCCCGGCCTCGGCCAGCACCTCGGCGATCATCGGTGCCAGCAGCTCGGCATGGCGGCGCTGCTCGCGGGCTCGGCGGAAGGCGAGCACCGTCCCGGCCCCCACGCCGGCCTCGCCGAGCGCCACCAGGCTGACCGCGACGTCGGCGGAGGTGTCGATCGCGAGCAGCACGGCGCCATCTTGCCACCCCCCGCGCGGCGTGCCCGGTCCGAACGGCAGCGGGGCGGCAACCGGCACGGGCGTCAGCCGACCGGCAGGACGACGCCCTCCCACCTGCGTCCCACACCGCTCACGGTGACGTGCCGGACGCCCACCTCGGCGTCGACCACCGCCAGGTCGTGACCCAGACCGCCGTGCGGCCGCTCGATGAACACCTCGAGCCGGTCCTCGGCGAGCACCTCGACGAGCCCCTCACCCCACTCCACGACGGTCACCGACACGTCAATGCCGGCGTCCAGGTCCAGGGCGTCCAGCTCCTCCATCGAGCCGAGCCGGTACGCGTCGACGTGCACCAACGGCGGCCCGTCGCGCAGGGACGGATGCACCCGCGCGATGATGAAGGTCGGCGAGGCCACCTGCCCCCGCACCCCGAGTCCCTCGCCGATGCCCTGGGTCAGCGTCGTCTTGCCGGAGCCGAGTGCGCCGGTGAGCACCACCAGGTCCCCGGGGCGTAGCAGGGCCGCAAGCGCCCGCCCGTAGGCGCGGGTGGCCTCAGCGTCGGGCAACTCGACGATCACGGCGCCTGCTCAGGGCCACCGGTGCCGCCAGGGCCGCCGGTGCCGCCGACGTACACGCGAGGCACCCGGACACCCACCCGGGCGACGATCTCGTAGGAGATCGTGCCCACCGCCTGCGCCCAGTCCTCGGCCGTCGGCTCGCCGTCCATGCCGGCGCCGAACAGGACCACCCGGTCGCCGGCCACCTCGACAGCTCCCGGCCCCAGGTCGAGCACGAACTGGTCCATGCAGACCCCGCCCGCGATGCCCAGCCGGCGCGCGCCCACCTGCACCGGAGCGCCCAGCCGGCCGTCCTTGCCGGAGGCGTGCCGCGGGACGCCGTCGGCGTAGCCGAGCGGGACCACACCGAGCACCGTCTCCTGCGACGTGACGTAGGCGTGCCCGTACGAGACGCCATGGCCGGCCGGCATCGCCTTGGTCAGCGCCAGCTCCGCCTCCAGCCGCATCGCCGGCACCAGCCCGAACCGCTCCGGTCCGGCGATCTGCGGGACCGGGGACAACCCGAAGACCGCCAGCCCGGGCCGGACCAGGTCGAAGTGCATGGCCGGGTTCGTCAGGGTCGCGGCGGAGTTCGCCAGGTGGCGCACCTCGAGGTGCGCCCCGGCGTTCTCGGCGAGCGCGACAGCCTCGGCGAAGGCGGTCCCCTGGGCCAGCACGGTCGGGTGGTCGGGCGCGTCGGCCCAGGCCAGGTGCGACCAGATCCCGACCACCTCGAGCATGCCCTCGGCCTGCGCGGCCACCGCCGCAGCCAGCAACGACGCCAGCTCGCGGGGCGGCACGCCGCTCCGCCCCAGACCGGTGTCCACCTTCACGTGCACCCGAGCGGTGCGGCCCGTCGCGCGTACGGCGTCCAGCACCTGATTGAGCGACAACGCCCCGCTCACCGACACGTCGATGTCGGCCTCGAGCAGCTCGTCGAGGGCCGCATCGGCGGAGTACAGCCAGGTCAGCACGCGGGCCGTGATCCCGCCGGCGCGCAGCTCGAGCGCCTCGGTCGCCTGTGCGACGCCGAGCCAGGTGGCGCCGCCGGCCAGAGCCGCCCAGGCGCTCGGCAGCAGCCCGTGCCCGTACCCGTCCGCCTTGATCACTGCCATCACCTGGGCGGTGGGGGCGTGCCCGGCCAGCGCGGCGACGTTCGAGCGGATGGCGGTGAGGTCGATCACTGCCTGGGCGGGGGCTCTCACGACGGACAGTCTTCCACCCGGCGGTCCGGGAACCCGCCGTCAGGGAAGCCTGATCACCAGGTCGGCGCGCCACCGGTTCGCCACGATGAGCTCGGCGTTGCGCTGGTCCGGGCCGAGCGCCCAGTCTCGCGCGGCGTCGGGCGCCTTGCCGTGCGCGACGTGCCGCTCGACAAGACGCTGCAGCCGGATGTCCTCGTCGGTCTCCACGTACCAGCACTCGTCCAGCAGCGGCGCGACCAGCGCCCACCGCCCGTCAGGGTGCAGCAGGTAGTTGCCCTCGACGACGACCAGCGGCACGCCCGGATCGACCGGGATCGCCCCCGCGATCGGTTCCTCGAGGTGCCGGTCGAAGGCCGGCGCGTACACGACGTCGTGGGCTTGCCAGCGGAGCCGGCCCAGCAGGGCGACGTAGCCCGTGACGTCGAAGGTGTCCGGCGCGCCCTTGCGGTCGGCCCGGCCCAGCCGGACCAGCTCGGCCCCCGCCAGGTGGAAGCCGTCCATCGGCACGTCGACGGCGCGGTCACCGAGGTCGGCGACCACCGCAGCCGCGAGCGTTGACTTGCCGGCCCCTGGCGCTCCGGTGATGCCGAGGACGCACCGGCGGCCGCGGCTCGCCAGGTCGACGGCCCGCGCACGCACCGCAGGTAGCCCGTCCAGCACGGCGGCGCTCCCCACGCTCACCGCAGCACGATCCGGCGGCCCGCGTGGTGCTCGTGGAAGTGCGGCTGCGCCAGACGAGGCTCCGTCGCCAGGGTGAGCAGGGCGCCGACCGTACCGGCAAGGGCCCCGGCCACGGCACTGGCGGTCACCGGGCCCGGCCCCGCCCGGAGCGCCGCCCGTCCGTGCACGAGTGCCGCGACGGCGGCCAGCACGGGCACCAGCGCGGCGTCCGCCCGGATGTCGTCGTACCGTCCGGCCAGCAGCGAACCGATCACGCCGGTCAGGACGTCGCCCGCCCCCGCCGTCGCCAGCCACGACGGCGCGTCTGCCTGGGTGAACAGCCCGTGCGGGCCCACCACAACAGTGGTGTGCCCCTTCAGCAGCACAGTCGCGCCCGTGCGTTCCGCCGCCTGGCGCGCCCAGGTCGACGGCGCGGCCTCCACCTCGGCCCGGGTCACCGCCACGCCGTGCACGGCGAGCAGCCGCGCGAGCTCACCGGCGTGCGGGGTGAGCACGACGCGGGGATTGAGGTGCCCGGGGAGCAGCTCGAGCCCGCCGGCGTCGACCACCACCGGAAGACGGTGCTCGACCGCGTGCGCAAGGGCGGCGCGGGCCCGGCCGGACTGCTCGTCGTCGTCACTGACCCCTGGCCCGATCACCCAGGCCTGAACCTGGACCTCGGTGCTCGCGCCCGTGACCACCTCCGGATGCGCCGCGACGACCGCGTGCCGGACGGCGTCCGGCCCCACGTAGCGGACCATCCCGCAGCCCGCCCCGAGAGCACCGGCCACGGTGAGCACCGCGGCGCCCGGGAATGCGGCAGCCCCCGCGACGACGCCGACGACGCCCCGGGTGTACTTGTGGTCCGCCGGACCGGGCACCGGCCAGAGCGCCGGCACGTCCGCATCGGTCAGCCGCGCAACGGCCGGCCGCCGCCGCGCCGTCAGCACCCGACCCAACCCCAGGTCGACGACGTCCAGCACCCCGGCCAGTTCCGCGGCCGGCGGCAGCAGCAGCCCCGGCTTCGGCGCACCGAAGGTGACGGTCCGGTCGGCGCGCAGGACGGGGCCGGGCACGCTCCCGTCGTCGACCCCGATACCGCTGGGCACGTCAACCGCCACGATCAGCGGCCGGGCCACCACGGCCCGCGCGGATCGGTCGGACAAGCCGGCCAGCACGCTCACGAGCTCCGCTGCCGCACCGCGCAGCCCGCCCCGGCCACCGATCCCGAGCAGGCCGTCCAGCACGACGTCGGCCGCGTACGCCTCGGCGGCCGCCTCGCCCAGCCAGACCCGCTCGCCCGGGGCGCCGTCCACCACGCCGAGCACCTGCCCGCCGGCCGAGACCAGGGCGGCCAGGCCGCCGTCGTGCACCGAGGCCGAGGTGGCGACCGCCACCGCCCGCACGCCGTGCCGGGCCAGGCGGGCAAGCGCGTGCAGGGTGTCCCCGCCGTTGTTGCCCGGCCCGACCAGGCCGACGACCGTCGAGCCGGCCACGCGGCCCGCCCGGCGCAGCTCGCGCCGCACGGTCAGCTCGAGGGCCGTCGCGGCATGGTGCATCAGGCCACCGGAGAAGCCACGCTCGGCCGCCAGCAGCGGCTCCTCGGCGGCACGGACGTCGTCCGAAGTGAAGGCCTCGATCACGGTGCCCATCCTGCCCCTCCAGCCGCCTCGCCGCGTGGCGCAGGTCGCCCACGCCGGGCACGCCGGTCATGGACCAGCCGGATCCCGTATCCTGGGACGACCGGGAGCACAACCCCCGCCGCACGGCGATCAGCGCGGCGGCACACCCGAGCCGGCGGCAGCGGCACCAGAAGCGGTTCCACCACCGTGGGCGACGCCCGCCCCCGGCAGGACGAGGTGAGAGCATGAGTCGGACGGACATCAGCGACTGTGCCCGCGAACGGATCCTGATCCTCGACGGCGCCTGGGGCACCATGCTGCAACGCGCCGGCCTGACCGAGGACGACTTCCGGTTCGACGGCGCGGAGGCCGACCGCTCGTACCAGGGCAACTTCGACCTCCTTCAGCTGACCCGGCCGGACGTCATCACCGACGTGCACCGCGCCTACTTCGACGCCGGCGCCGACATCGCCAGCACCAACACCTTCAACAGCAACGCGATCTCCCAGGCCGACTACGGCACCCAGCGCCTGGTCCCGGCGATGAACGAGGCGGCAGCCCGGCTGGCCCGCGCCGCCGCCGACGATGCGGAGGGCCGCGACGGCCGCCGACGGTGGGTCGCCGGGTCGGTCGGACCCACCAACCGGACGGCGTCGCTGTCACCGGACGTCGACCGCCCGGGCTTCCGCGCGGTGACGTTCGCCGAGCTCGTCGACGCCTACACCGAGCAGGTGGTCGCCCTGATCGCCGGCGGCGTCGACCTGGTACTGATCGAGACCGTGTTCGACACCCTGAACGCCAAGGCGGCCCTGTTCGCCTGCGAGGAGGCGTTCGCCGCCTCGGGGCGACGGGTGCCGATCATGCTCTCCGGCACCATCACCGACGCCAGCGGTCGCACCCTGTCCGGACAGACCCCCGAGGCGTTCGCGATCTCCACCGAGCACGCCGACCTGCTCTCCCTCGGGCTGAACTGCGCCCTTGGCCCGGAGCTGCTCCGCCCGCACCTGCGCGAGCTCGCCGCAAGCACCACCGCGCTGGTCTCGGCCCACCCCAACGCCGGTCTGCCGAACGCCTTCGGCGAGTACGAGGAGACCCCCGAGCAGATGGCGACCGTGCTCGCCGAGTTCGCCACGGCGGGCCTTGTCAACATCGTCGGCGGCTGCTGCGGGACGACGCCCGAGCACATCCGGGCCATCGCCGACGCCGTCGCCGGCCTGGCCCCGCGGGTTCCCGGTGAGCGGCCCGCACGTCTCCGGCTCTCCGGCCTCGACCCCTTCACGCTCACCGAGGACATCCCGTTCGTCAACGTCGGCGAGCGCACCAACATCACCGGCAGCCCGCGGTTCTCCAAGGCGATCCTGGCCGGCGACGACGAGGCTGCGGTCGCCATCGCTGCGCAGCAGGTCGCCGGTGGCGCCCAGATGGTCGACGTCAACGTCGACGAGGGCATGCTCGACGTGCCGGAGGTGATGGGGCGGTTCCTCAACCTGCTGGCCGCCGAGCCGGACATCGCCCGCGTGCCGGTGATGGTCGACTCCTCGGACTGGACGGCCCTGGAGACCGGGCTCCAGCGGATCCAGGGCAAGGGCGTGGTGAACTCCCTGTCGCTCAAGGACGGCGAGGAGGCATTCCTGCAGCGGGCGCGGCGGGTCCGTCGGTACGGCGCCGCTGTCGTGGTGATGGCCTTCGACGAGAACGGCCAGGCCGACACCCTCGAGCGGCGGATGGAGGTGTGCACCCGCGCGTACCGGCTGCTCACCGAGCAGGCCGGCTTCCCGCCGCACGACATCATCTTCGACCCGAACGTGCTCACGGTTGCCACCGGGATGTCCGAGCACGACCTCTACGCCCGCGACTTCATCGAGGCGGTTCGCTGGATCAAGGCCAACCTGCCCGGCGCGCTGACCAGCGGCGGCATCAGCAACGTCTCGTTCTCGTTCCGTGGCAACAACCACGTCCGGGAGGCCATGCACGCGGTGTTCCTGAGCCACGCCATCGCAGCAGGGCTGGACATGGGCATCGTGAACGCGGGGATGCTCACCGTCGACACCGACCTGGACCCGACGCTGCGCGAGGCGGTCGAGGACGTCATCCTGGCCCGGCGGCCGGACGCCACCGAGCGCCTGATCGCCCTCGCCGACAGCTACAAGGGCATCGCAAAGGACGCGCCGGCGGTCCTGGCCTGGCGCGAGCTGCCGGTTGCCGCCCGCCTCGGCCACGCACTGGTGCACGGCATCGTCGAACACGTCGCGGACGACGCCGAGGAGGCCTACCGCGAGCTCGGCTCACCGCTGGCGGTGATCGAGGGGCCACTGATGGACGGCATGAACGTCGTCGGTGACCTGTTCGGCGCCGGGAAGATGTTCCTGCCCCAGGTGGTCAAGTCCGCCCGGGTGATGAAGGCCGCCGTCACGCACCTCACGCCGTACCTCGACGCGGAGAAGGAGGCCTTCGAAGCGGCGGGCGGCCTCTCCCGCGGCAAGGGCACCGTCCTGCTCGCGACCGTCAAGGGCGACGTGCACGACATCGGCAAGAACATCGTCGGCGTCGTGCTGGGGTGCAACGGCTACGTCGTGCACGACCTGGGTGTGATGGTGCCCGCCGAGAAGATCCTTGCGGCCGCGGCCGAGCTGGACGTGGACATCGTCGGGGTCTCCGGCCTGATCACCCCCAGCCTGCACGCGATGGTCGCGCTCGCTGCGGAGATGCAGCGCCGGGGGCTGCGGACACCCCTGATGATCGGCGGTGCGACCACCAGCCGGGCGCACACGGCGGTGAAGATCGACCCGGCCTACGACGGCGTGGTGGTGCACGTCGTGGACGCCAGCCGCGCCGTCGGCGTCGTCGCGGACCTGCTCGCCAGGCCGGACGAGATCGCGACCCGGACGGCCACCGACTACGAGGCGCTGCGCAACCGGCACCGGGAGAAGAACGAGACGCTGGTCCCCCTCGACCAGGCAAGGGCCCACGCCACCCGGCTGCCCGCGCCGACACCACCGGCCCCGCTGCGCCCCGGACGGCACGTCGTCGCGCCCTCGATCGCCGATCTGGCCGAGGTGATCGACTGGACGCCGCTGTTCTCCACCTGGGGACTGCGTGGCACCTACCCGCGGATCCTTGACGACCCGCGCAAGGGCGAGCAGGCCCGTTCCCTGTTCGCCGAGGCAACGGCCCTGCTGGAGCGGGTGATCGCCGAGGGGTTGTTCCGGGCCCGCGGCGTGTGCGCCATCTGGCCGGCCCGCCGGGTGGGCGACGACATCGAGCTGTACGCCGACCGGCTGGCCGGCGCGGGCACCGCGGGATCGCCTCTTGCCGTGCTGCACACCCTGCGCCAGCAGCGGGAACGCGCCGGGGACTACACCGCCCTTGCCGACTACGTCGCGCCGGCCGGCGACCACGTCGGCGGCTTCGCCGTCGCGATCCACGGTGCACAGGAGCTGGCCACCGAGCTGGCGGCGGCAGGCGACGACTACACCGCGATCCTCGCCAAGGCGGTGTCCGACCGGCTGGCCGAGGCGTTCGCCGAGTGGCTGCACCGGCAGGTTCGGGTGGACTACTGGGGGTACGCCCCCGACGAGCAGCTGGCCACGGACGACCTGATCGGCGAGCACTACGCCGGCATCCGGCCGGCGCCTGGCTACCCGGCGCAGCCCGACCACACCGAGAAGGAGACGCTGTTCGAGCTGCTCGACGCCGGCGCGGTCGGCCTGGAGCTCACCGAGTCCTTCGCGATGAGCCCGGCGTCCGCGGTGTCCGGGATGTACTTCGCCCACCCCGACGCCCGGTACTTCGCCGTCGGGCGGATCGGGCGCGACCAGGTGGCCGACTACGCCGCCCGCAAGGGCTGGGACCTGGCGCACGCCGAGCACTGGCTGGCACTCAACCTGGGCTACGACCCGGAGCGTTGAACCTCCGAGCGATCAGCTGGGGCTGCGTTCCACATTGGCGAAGTACTCGGGGCTCGCGATGATCCCCCCGATGATCGCCTCGGTCCGCGCTCCGTGCTGGACCGCGCCGACCCAGGTCTGCAGCCCGCTCGGGTCGATGTCGCGACCGAGGAAGTCCTGGTAGTACCCGTTGACAACCGTCGTCAGCCGCTCGGTGGAGAGGACGAACCCCATCGCCACCCCATGCCGGCTGTACCCCTGGGCCAGCACGCTCACCCAGCCCTGGACCTCGGACTCGGCTGCTTCGCGGTTCAGCACGTGCTGGTAGAGGCGCCTGACCCACCCAGCGTCCGTGCTGCCCGACTGGAAGTAGTACTCCGGGGAGGCCAGGAATCCCGACTCCAGGGTCTGGATGGTCATGCCGCCAGCCATGGCGGCAAGCCAGTTGTCCCTACCCTCCGGCTCAGGCTCACGACCGAGGAACTCGCGATAGGCCCCGGCGATCAGTCCGCTGCGGTACTCGGTGGACGATGTGATGGCGTTGGCGACCGCGACGCGCGGGGTTCCGTTGTTGAGCGCCTCGGTCCACGTCCGCAGCCCGGACGGGTCGGGTTCACGGTTGAAGAGGTCCTGGTACACGCGCGTCACATACCGGCTGATCGACGATTCGCTCGGCACCGCGACCCCCGTCCACCACGAGCTGCGCAGGTAGGCACCGTGCCAGCTGAGCGAGACGTGGACGTGGTCGGTGTGCGGGTTCGAGCCCGTGTAGGCCCGCCATTGGGCTGACGCACTGGAGTTGGTCCAGATCTGCCCGTTCCAGATGACGTACATCACCCCGAGGCGGCGGGCGTTGTACCCCACCCTGCCGTCCGGGCCGACCGCGGTGAGCCAGGCGGTGAACGCGTCCCCAGCGGTCTTCTCGACCGGGTTGGCGATACTGAGTCCCCAGTCCAGCGCTCGCCCTTCCTTGTGCTCGCTCGTGCCGGCGACCGAGCACGCCCGGCTGGTGGAGGACCTGCGACCCACCCCGTAGTAGGCGATGACCATGTCCAGGACGTACTGCGTCCCCGGCTTGACCGTCGGGTCGCACGTGCTCTGCGGGTTGTACGGGGCGTAGGCGTCGATCGGGTCCGGGGCAGGCGCCGGGGAGATCGGTCCCGGCGGAAGGGCGTCCGCCATAGCCGGCGAGACGCCTCCGGCGAGCAGGGCGAGGCCGAGCGCGGCAGCGATGCCCAGCGATCGGGCAGTGGCTCCTCCGGATGTACGCATGACTCTCCGACCACGTCGAGGTGTCGCCGGCAGACTGCTGCCGCGACCGCGGACGCGGTGGGCAGGCACCGCCCGCGCCGTCCGACAGTGGTCCATCGGCAGAAGCGGAGCTGGGCTGAAGCGCGGGGGCTCGCCATCACCCGACCGACGGGCGTTGACCCGCCCGCCCGCTGGACACCAGATGTCGAATCGATGCGAACCGACGTAGGCTGAAGACATGCGCTTCGGACTCTTCATTCCTCAGGGCTGGCGGATGGACCTGGTCGGCATCGACCCGGCCGATCAGTGGGCCACCATGAACGGGCTGGTCACGCGGGTGGACGCCGGCGCAACCTTCGAGTCGGTCTGGGTCTACGACCACTTCCACACCGTGCCCGAGCCGACCCAGGAGGCCACCCACGAGGCCTGGACCTTGATGGCCGCCTTCGCCGCGACGACGTCGCGGGTGCGCCTGGGCCAGATGTGCACCTGCATGGCGTACCGGAACCCCGCGTACCTCGCGAAGGTCGCCGCGACCGTCGACGTGATCAGCGGCGGGCGGGTCGAGATGGGGATCGGCGCCGGCTGGTACGAGCACGAGTGGCGCGCCTACGGCTACGGCTTCCCCGGCGCGGGGATGCGGATCGGCGCGCTGGACGAGGGCGTGCAGATCATGAAGCAGGCCTGGGAGACCGGCGAGGCCAGCCTGGACGGGACGTACTTCCAGGTGGACGGCGCCCGGGTGTACCCCCAGCCGCTGCAGAAGCCGCACATCCCGCTGTGGATCGCCGGCGGCGGGGAGAAGAAGACCCTGCGGGTCGTCGCCCGGATGGGTGACTACGCCAACATCGACGGCACGCCGGAGGGCTTCGCGCACAAGTCCGCGATCCTCGCAGAGCACTGCCGCGACATCGGCCGGGACTTCGCCGAGATCACGCGGTCGGCCAACTACAACGTGGTGATCGGCCGCACCGAGGCCGAGGTCGAGGACCGCCTGGCCTGGATCGGCGACCACTACCGCCAGGTCCTGCCGCACCGCGCCGACGCCGAGGTCGCCTCGTTCCGCAACGGCCCCCTGGTCGGCACCCCGGAACAGATCGTCGAGAAGCTCACCCACCTGCGAAGCCTCGGCTTGGGGTACGCGATCACCTACTTCGCCGAGGCCGCGTACGACACCTCGGGCATCGAGCTGTTCGAGCAGGAGGTCGCGCCCGCGCTGCGCTGAGTCAGATCCCGCTCGCCACGGTGTCCCTGCGGTTCAGATACGCCGCCGTGGGATCTCGGGGGCAGGCCGCGCACGGTACGATAGACCGTGCGTGCGACCAGCGAAACCCCAGATCAGAGCCCAGTTCCCGGAGCTGGGGACGGTCGTTCGGTGCAGACCCCCGACGATGTTCTCGACCTGCTCGACGTCCTGTTCGACGAGGCCGCGGACCGAGAGGCGGATCGCGCCGGCGCCGCCTGGTGGGACGGGTTCTACGCGGACCGCGAGCGGCCGATCCCCTTCTTCCGGTGGGTGCCGGACGAGAGCCTCGTGGCCTGGCAGGCAGATGGCCGCCTCGGGCTCGGGCCCGGCACGCGCGTGCTCGAGCTCGGGTGTGGTCCCGGCCGCAACGCCGTGTGGTTCGCGCAGCAGGGCCGCACCGTCGACGCGCTCGACCTCTCCCCGGCGGCCCTGGAGTGGGGACGCGAGCGGGCCGCCACCTCCGGCGCCGAGGTGGCGTTCCAGTGCGCCGACATCTTTCGATGGGCCCCGCCGGGCCAGCCGTACGACGTCGTCTACGACCACGGCTGCTTCCACCACCTGGCCCCGCACCGGCGCGTGAGCTACCGACGCCTGCTCGAGCGGGTGCTCGCGTCCGACGGCCGGTTCGGCCTGGCGTGCTTTGCCGACGGCGCCATGGGCTCGCAGGCGCCCGACATCGAGCTGTACCGCCGGCGCAGCCAGGGCGACGGCCTGGCCTACGCGGCCGACGACCTGTCCCGCACGTTCGGGTGGCTCACCGAGGTCGAGGTGCGCCGAATGCGCCCCGTGGGCGCCGACGCCCCGGTGTTCGGTGCGGACTTCCTGTGGGCGGCCCTGTTCCGTCGCTGAAGGCCGTCACTCGCGCTCGGCGACCACCACGGCGGACGCGATCCCGGCGTCGTGCGAGATCGACAGGTGGAACCGGGTCACGCCCAGCTCCGCCGCCCGCGCCGCCACCGTGCCGGCGATCTCCAGCTCCGGCGGCCCGCCGAGCACCCGGTGGATGGTGGCGTCGTGCCAGCGCAGGTTGCCGGGGGCGCCGAGGGACTTGGCGAGGGCTTCCTTGGCCGCGAACCGGGCAGCCAGCGACGCTGGCGGCACCCCACGCTCAGCCGCCGTGAAGAGCCGCTCCAGCAGGCGTGGCGCACGCTCCAGCGTCGCCAGGAACCGCGCGACGTCGACGACGTCGATCCCCACCCCGACCACGCTCATCGCGCGACCGGCCGACGCGCGCTCACTCGACGGTGACGGACTTGGCCAGGTTGCGGGGCTGGTCAACGTCCAGCCCGCGGGCCGTCGCCAGCTCGCAGGCGAAGATCTGCAGCGGGACAACCGAGACCAGGGGAGCCATCAGCACCGGCGTCTGCGGCACGAAGAACACCTCGTCGGCGAACGGCAGCACCGCGTCGTCGCCCTCCTCGGCGATCACCAGGGTGCGGGCGCCACGGGCCCGGATCTCCTGGATGTTGGAGATCACCTTGCTGTGCAGGCTGTCCCGTCCGCGCGGCGAGGGCACGATGATGAACACCGGCTGACCGGGCTCGATCAGGGCGATCGGACCGTGCTTGAGCTCGCCGGCCGCGAAGCCCTCGGCGTGGATGTACGCGAGCTCCTTGAGCTTCAGCGCGCCCTCCATCGCCACGGGGTAGCCCACGTGCCGACCGAGGAACAGCACCGAGGTCGTGTCCGCCATCCAGCGCGCGATCTGTCGCACCCGGTCCGAGCTGTCGAGCACCTTCTGGATCTTCTCCGGCATCGCGCGCAGGTCGGCCAGGATCTCGGCGATCTCGTCCGGGAACTTGGTGCCGCGCAGCTGGGCGAGGTACAGGCCGAGCAGATAGGCCGCGGCGATCTGCGCCAGGAACGCCTTGGTCGAGGCGACAGCCACCTCGGGTCCGGCGTGCGTGTACAGCACGGCGTCGGACTCGCGCGGGATGGTCGAACCGTGGGTGTTCACGATGGCCAGCACCGTCGCACCCTGCTCACGCGCGTGCCGCACGGCCATCAGGGTGTCCATCGTCTCCCCAGACTGGGAGACGGCCACCACGAGGGTCTTGGAGTTGACCACCGGGTCGCGGTAGCGGAACTCGTGCGCCAGCTCCACCTCCACCGGGATCCGGCACCAGTGCTCGATGGCGTACTTGGCCACCTGGCCGGCGTACGCGGCGGTGCCGCACGCGACCACGACGATCTTGTCGACCTGGCGGAGCACCGACTCGTCGACCCGGATCTCGTCGAGGATCAGCCGCCCACCCGCGCCCGTTCGGCCGCGCAGGGTGTCCGCTACCGCCTTGGGCTGGTCGTGGATCTCCTTGTCCATGAACGACCGGAAGCCGCCCTTCTCCGCTGCGGCAGCGTCCCAGTCGACCGTGTAGCGCCGGGGCTGGGTCGGGTTGCCGTCGAAGTCCACGACGCTCACCGAGGTCGGGGTGATCGTCACGACCTGGTCCTGGCCGAGCTCCATTGCCTCGCGGGTGTACGCGATGAACGCCGCGACGTCGGACCCCAGGAAGTTCTCCCCCTCGCCAAGGCCGACCACCAGGGGTGAGTCGTGCCGGGCGCCGACGACGGCGTCGGGCACGTCCGCGTGCACGGCCAGCAGGGTGAAGGTGCCCTCCAGGCGGACGGCCACCGCGCGCATCGCCTCGGTCAGGTCACCGCAGCGGGCGTACTCGGCGGCGAGCAGGTGCGCGACCACCGCGGTGTCGGTCTCGCTGACCATCGTCACGCCACTGGCCTCGACCTCCGCCCGGAGCGCCATGAAGTTCTCGATGATCCCGTTGTGGATGACCGCGAGCTTGCCGTCCGCTGACACGTGCGGGTGGGCGTTGATGTCGGTGGGCGCCCCGTGCGTCGCCCAGCGGGTGTGCCCGATGGCGGCTGTCGCGCCCGGCAGGGGCTCGGCATCGAGCAGCTCAGCCAGGTTGACCAGCTTGCCGGCCTTCTTGGCGACGACCAGCCGCTCCGCCCCCGGGACGACGAGCGCGACGCCCGCGGAGTCGTACCCCCGATACTCCAGACGCTTCAGGCCACCCATGACGACGTCAAGCGGGCGGCCGTTCGCCTCCGCTGCGCCCACGTACCCGACGATTCCGCACATGGCAGGAGTCTAGACGGGCGTTCCGGTGCGCCCTCAGGGCTCCTGACATGGTGCTTGAGGCGTTGGCCGTTCTAGCGGGTTGACCTGCATGTCTGTAGCTCGACAGGTTGCTCTTCCGCCGGTTGTGCGTAATAATTAGTATGGCCTTTTACGCTGATGGCGGGATGGGGAACGATGGCGATCATGACGGCTCAACAGCCCCTGGCCCTGGTGCCCGCCGGCGCGGTCGACATCGGTGAGGTGGTGGCCCTGGTGGAGGACCAGGACGGGGGGCGGGTCTTCGTCCGCGGTGAGCTGGTCTTCGCCTGGGACGCCGGCGACGAACTGGGTCGGCGGCTCGCGGCGGTGCAGCTGGTCCGGATCAAAGCCGCGCGGGCCGTGCGGGTCGCGCAGGGGTTCGGGGTCAACCCCGAGACGCTGCGGCGTTGGCAGGGGACGGTGACCGACGCCGGGGTGGCCGCGCTG
>JBBRCL010000032.1:0-32310 GCA_038204895.1 Actinomycetales bacterium
CGAACGCCGCCACCATCTACTCAAGAGCGTGCAGGACGCCGCACCGGTGCTGCTGCACACCCCCGCCCGGATCGAGGCGCTGTTCTGCTGCCAGTTCCTGGCCTTGCTCATCAGCGCCCTCATCGAACGTGAGGTCCGCACCGGCATGCAGCACGCCGACCTCACCAAGATCCGGCTCTACCCGGAGTTCCGGACCTGCACTTCGCCTTCCACAGAAAGGATCCTGGAGATCTTCGCGACCCTCAGCCGCCACCAGCTCCACCACGACGGCGTCCCCGTGAAGACCTTCCACCCCGAACTCACCGCACAACAAGAGCAGGTCCTCGAGCTCATGAACCTCGCCCCAGGCGTCTACAGGCAACTCACGTAATCACCGAGATACGCCGCTCGAGAAGTGCGGAACGTCAGGTCCAAGGTCGAGGCCGGGATGATGGCGCTCGAGTTCGAGCCGGTCGACGTGCAGAGCCTGTTGACTTCCAGCCTGACGATCGTGCGGGAGAAGGCGGCGACACGGCGGATCAGCCTCGACCTCGAGGCGTCGGACGACCTCGGCACACCCGAGCTGGACGTCCGCAAGACGAAACAGATCGTCTACAACCTGCTGTCGAACGCCGTGAGGTTCACGGCCGTGGGCGGCAAGGTGACGCTGCGTGCGCGGCGAGTCTCGCGCGAGGTGGTCGGCACGTTCGACGGCGAGTGGCCGGTGTTCACCTTCCCGCTGCCCGAGAACGAGTACCAGGACTATCTCGAGATCTGCGTCACGGACACCGGCATCGGGATTTCCGCGGTGGACATGGCCAAGCTGTTCCAGGCGTTCAGCCAGATCGACAGCAGCGTGGCACGCCAGTTCGACGGCACCGGTCTCGGCCTGGCGATGGTCAGGCAGCTGGTCGAGCTGCACGGCGGGACCGTGGCTGTCGCCAGCGCCGTGGGCGAGGGCTCACGGTTCGCGGCCTGGCTTCCGGTGCGCGTGCCGACCGAGGCCGCCGGCCCGGCTCCTCAGGCGATCGTCAGTCTCGAGGTGGTCACCCCTGTCGCGCCCGAGGCGCGCACGGCGCTCGTGATCGAGGACGAGGACGGAGCGGCGGAGCTCATGCGCCTGCTGCTCGAGGCCGAGGGATTCGGCGTCGTACGCGCCGCCAGCGCCGAGGACGGACTGCGGCTCGCGTCAGAGCAGCGGTTCCGCCTGATCACGCTGGATCTGCAGCTGCCCGGCATGGGCGGATGGGAGTTCCTGGCCCGCCTTCGCGAGGACAACGCCCTGGCCCACATCCCGGTGATGGTCGTCGCCAACGTCGTCGACGGAAGCATGGCTCTTCTCGGCGGCGCGTCGGAGAGCCTGCAGAAGCCCGTCAGCCGGGCACAGCTGAACGGGTCCCTCGCCCGCCTGGGCCTGCTCGGGTCGCAGGAGCACGCTCGCTCCGTGCTGATCGTCGACGACGACCCCAAGGCGGTCGAGGTCATCGCCGCCTTGCTGCCGGCCCCCGGGTATTCCGTCGCGCGCGCATACGGCGGCACGGAGGCGATCAGTCTCGCGCGGAGATCGAATCCGGACCTGATCGTGCTCGACCTGCTGATGAGGGGCGTGACCGGCTTCGACGTGGTCGAGGCACTCCGGGCCGATCCGGCGACGACCGGCATCCCGATCCTCGTGGTGACCGCGAAGCAGATCACGGAGCAGGACCGCGCGATGCTGAACGGCCGGCCGGGGACGACTATCAGCATCATGACGAAGGCCAGGTTCGACCGGGACGTCTTCATCGCCGATGTCCGGCGTGCACTCGCCCCATCCGGGAGGAGGGCGGCGGATGGCTCGGGTGCTGATCGTTGAGGACAACGCCGCGAACCTCAAACTCAACTCACTCCTGGTGGGCAATGCGGGACACAGCGTGCTCGTCGCGCGCGACGCCGAGACGGGACTCCTGCTGGCACGCACCGAGAAGCCGGACCTGATCCTGATGGACATCCAGCTGCCCGGCATGGACGGGCTGACGGCGACCGCCCTCCTGAAGAACGACCGTGACACAGCGGCCATCCCGATCATCGCGCTCACAGCCATGGCGTTGAAGGCCGATCGGGAGCGCACCCAGGTGGCCGGTTGCGATGCCTACGTCGCCAAGCCGCTGCGCTACCGGGAGCTGTACGCCGCGATGGACGCGCTCCTGCCGCCCGCGACGCCATCGGCGACGACATGACCGTCCTCCAGCCGACCATCCTGATCGTGGACGACGAACCAGTGAACTGCAGCCTGCTCAAGGCGCTCCTGCAGCCCGAGGGCTACGACACACGCACCGCATCGAGCGGTGACGACGCGCTCACGTCGGTCGCAGCATGCGCACCGGACCTGGTCCTGCTCGACGTCATGATGCCCGGAATGGACGGCTACCAGGTGGCCGCCGCCCTCAAGGCGGACCCCACCACGTCCAACATCCCCATCATCATGGTGTCCGTGCGCGACGACCACGACGCCCAGCTCCAGGGCCTGGCTGCCGGCGCCGAGGACTTCCTCACCAAGCCGGTCGACCGTACCGAGCTCTGGCTGCGAGTGCGCAACCTGCTGCGTCTCAAAGAGCTGAGCGACTCGCTCCGGACCGAGCGTGCGATGCTCGAGGAGCGGGTCGAGGCGCGCACCGCCGACCTTAACCATCTGGCGCGCCACGACCCGCTGACGGGCTTGCCCAACCGCACCTTGTTCTACGAGTCGCTGACCAGGTCCTTGGCCCTCGGGCTGCGACGTGGGTGGACCGTCGCCGTTCTGCTGGCCGACCTGGACGAGTTCAAGAACGTGAACGACACCCTCGGGCACGGGGCCGGCGACGAGCTGCTCCGGCAGGTCGCCGAGCGCCTCCTGCATTGCGTGCGCATCCGCGACACCGTCGGGCGCCTCGGCGGGGACGAGTTCGCCATGATCCTCCTGCTCGAGGACGGACAGCGCGGCGCAGCAGTCGTCGCGGCAAAGATCCGTGAGGCCTTGCGGGCGCCCTTCGGCCTCAACGGCTGCGAGGTGACCGTGACCGCCAGCATCGGCATCACGATCCACCCGGACGACGCGTCCGAGCCCAAGACCCTGATCCAGTACGCCGACACGGCGATGTACCGGGCCAAGCAAGAGGGACGCGACACGTTCCGCTTCTTCACGGCCCAGATGAACGCCGAGGAGTGGGCACACCACGACCTGGTGGCCGCCTTGCGGAAGGCCGTCGACAACGACGAGTTCGTCCTGTACTACCAGCCGAAGGTCGACCTCGCCACGGGCCGGATCACCTGCCTCGAGGCGTTGATCCGCTGGCAGCGGCCGGGCCACGGCCTGGTCCTGCCGGATGCGTTCATTCCCGCGCTCGAGGAGACCGGGCTCATCGTGCGCGTCGGCTCCTGGGTCATCGCGACGGCGTGCCACCAGATCGGCCTGTGGCTGAGCTCCGCGATCGGCCCGGTTCGCGTCGCCGTCAACGTCTCCGGACGGCAGTTCGCCGAGGGCGACCTCATGGACGTCGTCGTCAAGGGTCTCGACACGAACCACCTGGATCCCGGACTGCTCGAGATCGAGCTGACGGAGAGCTCGCTCATGGCGAACACCGAGAGAACCATCGCCATCTTGAGGAGTGTGAAGCGCCGGGGCGTCCTGGTGTCGATCGACGACTTCGGCACCGGGTACTCGAGCCTCGCCTACTTGCGCCGCTTCCCGATCGACACCCTGAAGATCGACCGCACCTTCGTCACCAACGTCACCACCAACCCCGACGACGCGACCATCGCCCGGACCATCATCCGGTTGGCCCACGAGCTCAAGCACAGTGTCATCGCAGAAGGGGTCGAGACGGCGGCCCAGCTCAACTACTTGCGCCGGAACGGGTGCGACCAGGTGCAAGGCTATTTCTTCAGCAGGCCGCTCCCGGTCGCCGAGGTGGAGCAGCTGCTCCGGACAGGGACCGTCCTGCCTCCCAACGCCGAGGTCGGAGCACCGCTCAACACCCTGCTCCTCGTCGACGAGCAGACCGAGCACCTCGCAACGCTCAGGCTGCTGCTCGAGGTCGACGGCTACCGCATCCTGTCGGCGCCGTCGGCGGCGGAGGCCTTCGAACAGCTGGCCCTGCACAGGGTGCAGGTCGTCATGTGCGACCCCCACACCACGTCCATGCACGGCACGGGGTTCCTCGACCGGGTCAAGTGGCTGCACCCGGAGACCCTGCGGATCGTGCTCTCCGACCGCATCGACCTGGACTCGGTCCTGGCTGCGTTGAACGGTGGCGCCGTGCACCGCTACTACACCAAGCCATGGGACGACGGCGCGTTGCGCGCGAACATCGCCGATGCCTTCCGGCACTACTGGCTGTTGCACGCGGTCCGCCACGCGCAGCACCACGCGCGCCTCGACGTCGACGACATCGGTGAGACCCCCGGGCCTGTCGCGGACCGGCTCCACCACGGAACCGCGACGGTGCCGGCGCAGTCCTCCTCCGACGACCCCACCGGGAGCGCGACAGCGACCGCGTGGATCTGATGGTGGTCCTCGCCGCCCGGTGCCACCTGCTGGACCGGTGCCGGTCACCTGCGTACGGGTGACCGGCACCGGTCCTTCGGACTCACTGCCGGCGAGCGCCCGGCCCGCTGGCGGCCGACACGACTACGCGGGATTCTCCACGGCGTAGACGGCCCAGAAGTCGCGAGCGAGAGACTGGTCGGTCAGGTAGCTGTACGGCATCGTGCAGTAGCCGCCCATGCCCCATCCGGACCCCCACGAGTTGCGGACGATGAAGCGCTGCGAGGCGTCGTCGTACCCCACCGCGAGAACTGCGTGCCCGCCTGCGGGGACTCTCTCATGGCCACGGACACCGTTCCCCGCGTTTCGGGAGCGGGACCACAGCGGACTGTGCGACGTCTTGTCCCTCGAAGCTCTCATACACCGAGAAGCCGAAGACGAACGGAGCGGGACGGGGCACATGGATGGGCACTGGTCGTCGCTCGCCGGTCGTGTCGAGCCGGGAGAGGCCTCCGTCGACGCCGTGGTGCGGGAGGCATTCGCGGGGGCCGGCGCCGGGATCGAGCCGCCGGCGTTGCGGGCGCTGACCGCCCCGTGGGCGGGGTCCAGCCCGGCGGCCCGTCGGTGGAGCAGCGGTGTCACTTCTTCGAGGCGACGGCGTGGTCATCGACGCTCCGGGTGAGTACAGCTAGACCGCTGACTGCAGTCGTGGGCGGCCTGGAACCCGACGGGTTTGACAGGAGCCCCCATGATCGAGATCGCGACGTCGCCCACTACGACGACGGTGGCCATCGCGGGCGACCTCGATCGTCGAGCGCGCGCAGTTCCCGGAGGTGGCCGCGCGGGTGACCGGCCTGCGCCGCCAGCTCCTGGTCATCGACATGTGCCGGGTGACCTTCATGGACTCCAGCGGGGCCGCGTTCCTGATCTCCCTCGCCGACGCGAGTCACAAGCGAGGGGGCGCGACGGCTCTGCCCGGGTGCACCGATTGCGACCTGTTCGTGCTCGAGGTCTGCGGCGCCCTCGACCTGTTCCGGATCGACATCGAGCACGCCTGCCCGGCGATACCGACGTCGGGCGCGATCGCCGCGAGCTGACTGGGCGGCAGCCCGTCAGATCGACGGGTCCGCGCCCTGCGCGGCAGGCTGGTCGAAGCCTTGCGGCCGCACCAGCGCCCACACCAGCTTGCCGTCCGCTGACGGGCGCCATCCCCAGTCGCCGAGCCGTTCGACGACCCGCATCCCGAACCCGCCGACCCGCCCGGAGTGCCCGTCCGTTGTCACCGGTGGTGCCGGGTTAGCGTCCTCGACCTCGATCCGCAGCCCCTCCCCGGTGTCGAACAGGCGCAGCACGACATGCCCCCAGCCATGCATCACGGCGTTGGCGACCAGCTCGGAGACCACCAGCTCGGCACTCGAGGAGCCCGGGATGCCCCAGGCCGCGCAGGTCCGGGCGACGGCGTGCCGGGCCCGGCCGACGGAGGTCGGCTCGGCCGGCAGCGACCACCGCCGACGCCGGGGCGACCCGGTCCCGGTCGGTGTCCGCCCCGGATCCGGCACCCGCACGACCACGACCGCGATGTCGTCCTCCGGCGCGTCGGCCAGCCGGGAGAGGAGCTCCTCACCGATGCCCGCGGCGTCGGTGCTGGTGCCGGACGCCGCCACCTCCCCGAGCGTCGCCAGACCGTCCCGCAGGGTGCGGTTCCGACGTTCGATCAGTCCGCCGGTGTAGAGCACCAGCACGTCGCCGGGGCCGAGGTCGACCGACGCGGTGCTCCGCCCGCCCTTGCCGAAGCCGATCAGCGAGCCGCCCGCACCGTCGAGCAGCATCGTCTCGTTGTCCCGGATGACCAGCGGTGGCAGGTGCCCGGCCCGGGAGTACTGAAGGAACCAGCCGTCGTCGCGGCGCGTCAGGGTGGCGAGCACCAGGCTGGCGGACCGCGGCACCCGCATGCCGGTGACCAGCTGGTCCACCCGGTTCAGCACCGCGCCCGGCTCCGCGCTCTCGAAGGCGTACGAGCGCACCACCGAGCGCAGCTGGCCCATGGCTGCCGCCGCCTCCACGTCGTGCCCGACGACGTCGCCGATCACCACCGCGACCACGTCCGGTGAGACCTGCAGGACGTCGTACCAGTCGCCACCGACCTGGGCGTGCCCGGAGCTCGGGGCGTAGTAGGTCCACACGTCGAGGTCACTCACCTCGGCCTGCTCCGGGAGCATCGCCCGCTGCAGGGTCTCGGCGAGGCGGTGCTCACGCGCGAACAGCCGCGCGTTGTCGACCGCCATGCCCACCCGCCGGACCACCAGGTGCAGGACCGTCCGGTCGTTGTCGTCCAGCCCGGCCAGGCCCTCCCCGCGAGTCGGCACCGTTGCCAGCAGACCCAGGTTCGCCCGCCGCCCCTGCACGGCGTGCAGCACGACCGTCGGCGGACCGTCACCGAGCATGGTGGCGAGCCGACGGACCAGGGTCGCCGTGGTGGGCCCGGCCGGCTCGCCGGTGAGCGGCACCTCGATCGGGCCCTCGATCTCCCCGTCGAGCAGCTCCCGGACCGGGTCGACCACCCGGAGGGCCGCGTGGTCGACCCGGTCCGGACGCCGGATCGACTCGCTCAGGTGCCACGAGGCGTCGACCCCGTCCGCGGCGCACAACCCGCCGTCGTCGACGAAGAACCCTGCCCACTCGACGACGTCACCGCGCAGCAGGGCGGCGATCTCGCGGAGCACGTACGGGTTGTCCAGGTCCGACAGGATGTCGGACACCCGGGACACCAGGGCCAGCCCGATCCGGGCCCGGCGCTCGGCCTCGATGGACTGCCGTTGGGCATCCGCGTGGTCGACCTGTGCCGTGACGTCCACCTGGACGCCGACCCAGTGCGTGACCCGACCGTCGCCGTCCCGCACCGGGGAGACGGAGACCTGGTTCCAGAACGGCGCCCCGCCGCTCCGGTAGTTCAGGACCGTCACCGTGGCCGCCCGCTCCTCTGCGACCGCCTGGCCGATCCGGCGTGCCTGGTCCCGATCCGTCCCCGGGCCGTGCAGCAGGTTGGGATTGCGCCCGACCACTTCCTCGATCGCGTACCCGGTGGTGAGCGTGAAAGCGTGGTTGACCCAGATGATCGGCGAGCCCTCCTGCAGGGCGTCCGTGATCACGATCGAGACGTCGGTAGCCTGGAGCGCCCTGCCCCGGATCTCCGCCAGCACGGCCGGAGGCAGGTCGGTCCGGTGCGAGTTGACCACCACCACCTCCGATCGTCTAGCGTTCGACCAGATGCCTCATGGGAGGCGCGCTCCGAACCCCGGAACACCTGAGTGCCACTGACCGAGAGGGGGATCGACGTGCGAAACGGTAACAAACCCGGGCGCGGCGGGCCTCCCGAACCCACCTCGGCGACGCCCGTCGGCGAGCGCGCCGCTGTGAGCGAGCAGACTGCCACGCCCGAGCAGGCTTCGCCCGTTCAGGTAACGGACGGCGCCCCCGTCGCCACCGCCCCTGAGCCGGCCTCGGTGCACGTCATCGTCTTGGCGGACCGCACCCGCATCGTCGTGTCTGGCGAGATCGATGCCGACCTCGCGGCCGACCTGCACGAGGCGGCCGGCGACGCCGAGGCGACCGGGCTGCCGATCGAGGTGGACGCGCAGCACGTGACGTTCATGGACTCCTCCGGCATCGCGTTCCTCGCCCGGGTCGCCGCGCGGTCCGCGGAACGGGTGCGGGTGCTGCACGCCCCGGACTCCCTGCGGTTCCTCCTGGAGATCACCCGGATCGGCGATCTCCTCGACCTGGTCGACGACGAGGAGTCCCCGGCCGACGAGCCCGCGGACGGGCTGCCGAGGATCGGCCTTCCGACGCCCCCGACGCCCCCGACGTCCGACGACGTGGCCTGAGCCCGCTCGCCGCCCCTCCTCCGCTCGCCGGTTGTCCGAGCGGCGTGACCGGTCCGACAGACAGCGACGCCGCCACCCCCGTCGGGCTGGCGGCATCGCTGCCCGTGCAGGTCAGGACATCTTCTGGCCCGCGGAGCGGAGCTCCTGGCAGGCCTCGACCAGCCGCTTTGCCAGGCCGGCCTCGGCGAGCTTGCCCCAGGCACGCGGGTCGTAGGCCTTCTTGTTGCCGACCTCGCCGTCCACCTTGAGCACGCCGTCGTAGTTGGCGAACATGTGGCCGGCGGCGGGACGCGTGAACGCGTACTGGGTGTCGGTGTCGATGTTCATCTTGATCACGCCGTTGTCGACGGCCTCGGCGATCTCGGCAGCGCTCGAGCCGGAGCCGCCGTGGAACACCAGGTCGAACGGGTTGGCCTTGCCGACGGAGGCGCCGACGGCGTCCTGGATCTCCTTGAGCAGGGCAGGGCGCAGCTTGACCGCACCGGGCTTGTAGACGCCATGCACGTTGCCGAAGGTCAGGGCCGTCAGGTAGCGGCCCTTCTCACCGAGACCGAGAGCCTCGACGGTGGCCAGGCCGTCCGCGACCGTCGTGTAGAGCTTTTCGTTGCTGGCGGCCACCTGGCCGTCCTCCTCGCCACCGACGACGCCGATCTCGACCTCGAGGATCGCGTGGGCGGCCTGGGCGAGCCCGAGCAGCTCCTCGGCGATCAGCAGGTTCTCGGCGAGCGGCACGGACGAGCCGTCCCACATGAACGACTGGAACGTCGGCAGCTTGCCGGCCTTGACCCGCTCGGCTCCGAGGGCGAGCAGCGGGCGCACCCAGGAGTCCAGGTTCTGCTTCGCGCAGTGGTCGGTGTGCAGTGCGACGGTCACCGGGTAGTTCTTGGCGACCTCGGCGGCGTACGCGGCGAGCGCCAGCGAGCCGGCCACGCGGTCCTTGACGGTCGGGCCGGAGGCGTACTCGGCGCCACCGACGGAGACCTGGATGATGCCGTCCGACTCTGCCTCCGCAAAGCCCTGGAGGGCCGCGTTCAGGGTCTGTGACGACGTCACGTTCACGGCCGGGTAGGCGAAGGAACCGGCGCGTGCCCGGTCGAGCATCTCGACGTAGACCTCAGGGGTGGCGATAGCCATGGAGACTCCAACTGATCTGTGGGGTGAGTTCCCGCACATCGTTCCACGGATCACCCCCCGCGAGCGCGGGGACCTCCGGGGAACCCCGCACCGGCGAGCCGCGCCGCGCCAACGCGGTGGCCGATGGGCAGCACTTGCCGACGGCCGCCTCCTGCGGGCCGCAGCGCAGCCGCTCTTGACTCGCGAACGTCATCGCACATACGTTCGAGAGGTGACCGAACGAGGTGTCTGGACCAGCATCGCAGCACTGCGCGCGGAACTGATCGACCAGCTCGTCGAGCTCCCCGCCGAGCGATGGGACGAGCCGTCCCGGTGCCCCGGCTGGCGCATCCGGGACGTGATCGCGCACATGATCCTTCCCGAGCGGTTCTCGCCTCTCGGCGGGCTCCTCGGGATGGCCCGCGCGGGCTTCAGCCTCCGGCGGCTCCTCCATACCGACGCGATCCGCAGGGGATCCGTACCGCTGGAGGACCTTGTCGCGTCCTTCCGTGAGGCGGTCAACCGGCGTGTGCCCCCACCCGGGCGCACACCGCAGCACCTCCTCGACGACCTCTACGTCCACGCCCGCGACATCCGCAGGCCCCTCGGCCTCATGGCACCCGAAGGCTCGCCGTCCCGCAGCACTGCCGTCCTCCTGGGGGTCGCGACCACCGTCGCGACGGACTCCGGACTGGGCGTGCCTGCACGCATCGCCGGCCTACGGCTGACCGCGACCGACATCGAGTGGTCGCACGGTGACGGCGCTGAGGTCCGCGGCCCGGCGGAAGCACTCATCCTCGCCATGACCGGGCGCGACGTGGTGCACCCGGAGCTGGCAGGCCCGGGGGTGGCCCTGCTCGTCGCGCGCCACTGACCGTCGAGCCGCGGCGGGACCTCGTCGACCCCGCCGCGCTGGCCGGCTGACCCGGGCGGGTCGCGCCGCCGTCAGGCGTGCTGGGTGACCCACGCGTGCATCGCGATCGCGGCCGCGGCACCGGCGTTGATCGACCGGGTGGAACCGAACTGGCGGATGTGCAGCACGTCGCCGCACGCCGCCCGGGCGGCCTCGGAGAGCCCGGCGCTCTCCTGGCCGAAGAGCAGCACGCACGCCCTGGGCAGCGGGTAGCCCTCGAGCGGCACCGACCCCGGCGTGTTGTCGATCCCCAGCAGCGGCAGGCTGGCAGCGTCGGCCCACGCCGCCAGGTCCGCGACGTCCGGGTGGTGGCGGATGTGCTGGTACCGGTCGGTGACCATCGCGCCCCGCCGGTTCCACCGCCGCCGGCCGACGATGTGCACCTCGGCGGCAAGGAACGCGTTCGCGGTGCGGACCACCGACCCGATGTTCAGGTCGTGCGCCCAGTTCTCGATCGCCACGTGGAACGGGTGCCGCCGGCCGTCCAGGTCGGCGACGATCGCCTCGACCGTCCAGTACCGGTAGCCGTCGACGACGTTGCGCCGGTCGCCGCCGGCCAGCAGGTCGGCGTCGTACCTGGGGTCGATCCCGTCGGCGAGTCGCGGCCAGGCGTCCGGGCCACCCGGCCAGGGACCGACGCCCACCTCCTCGGACTGACGCGCGTCGGAACCCGGCCCGACGGCGTCGGGCACCTCCGCCCTCGCACCCACCGCTCAGTCCAGCTCGACGTGCAGCGCCGCAGCGGCGGTCCGGGCGCGCTCCCGGGCCTGTGCCACGTCCGTGCCGCGGGCGAGCGTGACGGCCACCCGCCGCCGGCCGGCCACCTGCGGCTTGCCGAACAACCGCACCTGCGCCGTTGGCACCGCGAGCGCGCCGTCCACGCCGGTGAACCGGGGCACCCCGGTGCCCTCGGCCAGCACGGCGCACGACGCCGCGGCCTCCTGACCCACGCCCGTGCCCAGCCGCAGGATCTCCCCGGCAGGCAGGCCGAGCACCGCCCGCGCGTGCAGCGCGAACTCGGACAGGTCCTGGGACACCAGCGTGACGAGCCCGGTGTCGTGCGGCCGCGGCGAGACCTCGGAGAACAGCACGCGACCGCCGACCACGAACAGCTCGACGCCGAACACACCCCAGCCGCCGAGCGCCTCGGTGACGGTCCCGGCCACCCGCTGGGCCTCGGCGAGCACGCCGTCGGGCAGGGCGGCCGGCTGCCAGGACTCGCGGTAGTCGCCGTCCACCTGGATGTGACCCACCGGGTCGCAGAACGTCGTCCCGCCGGTGTGCCGCACGGTCAGCAGGGTGATCTCGGTGTCGAACACCACGAAGCCCTCGACGATCACGCGCACCGACGCGCCCGCACCCGATCCGGCCCGCCCCCCGGTCTGCGCGTACGCCCAGGCGTCGGCGACGTCGTCGGGCGTGCGCACGACGCGCTGGCCCTTGCCGGACGACGACATGACCGGCTTGACCACGCACGGCAGGCCGAGCACCTCGACCGCCGCCCGCAGGTCCGCCTCGCTCTCGACGAAGCGGTACGGCGCGGTGGCCAGGCCCAGCTCCTCGGCCGCGAGCCGCCGGATGCCCTCGCGGTCCATGGTCAGTCGAGTGGCCCTGGCGGTGGGCACCACTCGCACCCCGGTGGCCTCCACCTCGGCGAGCACCGCTGTCGCGATGGCCTCGATCTCCGGCACGACGACGTGCGGCGCCTCGGCCAGCAGGACGGCGCGCAGGGCGTCCGCGTCGAGCATGTCAACGACGTGCGAACGGTGCGCCACCTGCATGGCCGGCGCGTCGGCGTACCTGTCGACGGCCACCACCTCGGCGCCGAGCCGTTGCAGCTCGATCGCCACCTCCTTGCCGAGCTCGCCGGAGCCGAGGAGCAGCACCCGGGTGGCGTCCGGGGAGAGCGGGGTCCCGATGCTCACGGCTCCGGCCGGCGACGTCGACATGGCCCTGATCCTCTCAGGCATCCCGACCCTGGCGGGCGCACTTCACGGTGCCTCCACCGCGACCCCGATCCGCTCGAAGGCCGCGGAGAGCCGCCAGTCGTAGCAGAGCGCGGCATCGAGATCGGCAACCATCACGGCTGACGCCAGGTGCAGAGCATCCAGGGTCCGCAGTTCCGGCGGCGCCAGTGCGCCGGCCAGAGCCAGCACGGCTTCCGTGAGGGGCAAGACGTGCACAGCCGCCAGCGCCTCCTCCGCGCGCTCGAGGTGGCCCGGACCCACCCGTGCCGCTGCCCGCCGCAGCTCGACAGCTCCGATCGCACTGATGACAACCTCTGGCTGGTGCTCGTCGATCCAGCGACGGAGCGCAGGCGTCCGATCCTCCGTGCGTACGAGCTTCATGAGTGCCGACGTGTCGGCGTAGGCGATCACCGGTCGGCCCGCTGCTCCTCCAGGATCTGTTCTGAGCTCGGCGTGCCGGGTGGAGCCTCGAGCGGCTCGATGTCCAAGAGACGACCGCGCGCCCCGTGGATCAGACCCTCGGCGAGAAGGACGGCGAACGGCCTCGGGTACACGTAGTCCACCGGCACCAGGCGGGCAACGGCCCGACCGTGGTTGGTGATCTCGATCGACTCGCCCGCCGCCACCCGGTCGAGGAGCTTGCTCGCGTTCTGCCGCAACTCACGAACGCCTGCTCGGGCGGGATCAGTCATGTAGCACAGGGTAGCACATTGCAGATCCGCCCGCGGTCATCGGACGAGGACGGGCCGCGCCGGCGCCGGCGTCGGTCGATGTCAGCGGTCGGCGCCGCGCCAGGCCTGCGCCGCCTTGAGCCGGCCCGAGGTGTGCAGCACCGACCCGGCATACAGCTTGGCGCCGAGGGCCACGAACAGCACAGCTGTGACCAGGACGATCACGGCCGCGACATACGGCTCCCACGGCTCGACGGTCCCGAGCACCACCCGCGCGGGCATCAGCAAGGGCGCGGTGAACGGGACGTAGGACAGCAACCGCTGCGTCGAGCTCGGCTCGATCAGGAAGATCGCGGCGAAGAACGGCACGATCACCAGCACCTGCATGAACACGGTCGTGGAGCTGAGGTCCTCGATCCGGGAGGCCAGCGAGCCGGCGACGGCCCACAGACAGGCGAGCATCACGAAGCCGAGCAGGAAGAAGATCACGAACCAGCCCGACGCACCCAGCACCTGACGGATCAGCTCCCCCTGGCCGGCGACGGTCGCGCCGAGCAGACCGGCCCCGACGATCACCACCACCTGGCCAACCGCCATGATCGTGTTGCCGATCACCTTGCCGGCCAGCAGCCAGCGCACCGGCATCGCAGCGACCAGCAGCTCGACCACCCGCGACTGCTTCTCCTCGACGACGCTCTGCGCGATGGACATCCCGAACGTCAGGACGGACAGGTAGAAGAGGAAGGCGAACACGAGCACCAGGAACTCCGGCGGCATGGTGCCCTCGGCACGGCCGTCCAGCAGCTCCGTCACGGGCGGCGTCGGCTGAGTGATCGCCGCAACCTCCTCCGGCGACAGGCCCCCGCGCTCCGCGGCCTCGGCGACCTGGAACTCACTTGACGCGGCGGTCACCAGGGTCTCCAGCTCGGTGGACACCGACTGCAGGCCCACCAGCCGGAGGCCGGTCAGCTCATTGCCGATCAGCACCGCGCCGACGTCCTCGTCGCGCAGCAGCAGGCCCATGTCCACCCCGGGCTCGACCGCGACGGAGGTGATGTCGGCGGCCGGGAGCCCACCGACGCCGAGCAGAGCGACCGGGGCCCGGGCGGTGTCGTCGTCGTTCTGGGCTTGCACGCCCAGCTCCGCTGCCAGGTCGATCACCCGCTCCGCTGCCGTCCCCTGGACGGCCACCCGCACGCTCGGCACCTGCTGGCTGAGCAGCACGGGGATCACCGTCGCAGCGATCACGATCAGCAGCATGAAGATCGTCGACCCGATGAACGCCTTGTCCCGCAGCTTGACCGCGATCTCCCGGTTCGCAACAACTCGGATCGCCGTCCACGCGGTGGTCCCCGCCCGCCGGACGGTGGTCTGAACGCTCATCGCACGACCTCCCGGAAGATCTCCGCCAGCGACGGCCTGACCAGCGCGAACTCCCGCACGGTGCCTTGCGCCTGAGCCGCCGCCAGCAGGGGCTGCTCGTCCACGTCGGGTGGCAGGTCGACGACGACGCCGGGCCCGCCCTGGCTGTCCAGCGTTGCGCCGGGCACCGCTGCGAGCAGGGCGGCGGGGTCGAGCGCGGACGCCGGATCGACCACCAGGCGGTACCGCCTGCCGGCCCGCGCCGTGCGCAACGACGCGGCTTCCCCGGCGGCCACGACCCGCCCTCGGTCGATGATCACGATGTCGTCGCACAACCGCTCCACCAGCTCGAGCTGGTGGGAGGAGAACAGGACGGGCACACCGTCGGCCGCGCGCTGCCGCAGGCGGCCACCCATGTCGTCGACGGCCAGCGGGTCGAGGCCGGAGAACGGCTCGTCCAGCACCAGCAGGATCGGGTCGTGCACCAGCGCCGCCGCCACCTGCACGCGCTGCTGGTTGCCGAGCGAGAGGGTCTGCAGCAGGTCGTCCGCCCGGTCGGTCAGCCCGAGGCTCTGCAGCAGCTCGCCGGTCCGACGTCGCGCCGTTGCGGCGTCCAGGCCGTGCACCCGGCCGAGGTAAACCAGCTGCTCACGAATCTTCATCTTGGGGTACAGCCCGCGCTCCTCCGGCATGTAACCGAACCGCGCCCGCACGGGCAGGGTCAACTCCCGCCCGCCCAGCTCCACGCGTCCGGCGTCGGGCGCCAGGACTCCCAGGATGATCCGCATGGCCGTGGTCTTGCCGGCACCGTTCGCCCCGACGAACCCGGTCATCCGGCCCGGCCGGACCGTGAAGCTCACCTCGTCCAGCGCAACCTGCTCCCCGAAGGCGCGGCTCACGCCGATCACCTTGAGCTCTTCCACCGGTGCTCCTCCTCCGTCCGCTGCGTCGACCCTACCGATCGTGGCGGGTGCCTTCACCGGACTTCCACGAGCACCGCCCGGGGCACGCACGCGAGCCCCACCGGGGCGACGTCCCGCCCCGTACGCTTGACCGTGTGACCTTGCTCCTGACTGCCGTTGCCGCCGGCGGCCCCCTTGCCGCGCTGGGCCCCGAGTGGCTCGACCCGGGAACCATCATCACCAACCTGGTCGACTGGCTCGGGCCGTGGGCTGTGATCGGGGTCTGCGCGGTGATCTTCGCCGAGACCGGCCTGATGGTCGGCTTCTTCCTGCCCGGCGACTCCCTGCTGTTCACCCTCGGCATGTTCGTCGGCTCCGGGGTCGTCGGGACGCCGCTGGGCGTGGTGCTGCCGTTGATGTTCGCCTCGGCGGTGCTCGGCAACTCGACCGGCTATCTGATCGGCTACCGGGTGGGGCCGAAGGTCTTCGATCGGCCGGACTCACGGCTCTTCAAGCGGGAGCACATCGACCGCACTCATGCGTTCTTCGAGCGGCACGGCGGAAAGGCGATCATCCTCGCGCAGTTCGTGCCCATCGTGCGGACGTTCACTCCCGTCGCAGCCGGGGTCGGGCGGATGAGCTACCGACACTTCTTCACCTACAACCTGATCGGCGCCCTGCTCTGGGGAATCGGGGTGACGTCACTGGGCTACTGGCTCGGCGGCTTCTCGTTCGTGCAGCACAACATCGAGTACATCCTGGTGGGCATCGTGCTGGTCTCGGTCGCGCCGATGGTCGTCGAGGCGCTGCGCAACCGGAGGAAGGTCCGGCGCGCCGCAGCCGCCGTGGGGATCTCCGAGCTCGACGACCCCGCGTCGGGCGCTACGGCCGTCCGTGAGGACATCGAGGGCTGACGCCCGCCGCGGCCGGTCTGATGGCCGTCGTCCCGCTGTGGACCCGCCGGCGGTGCCGAAGTCGACGCGCGGAGCGGCGCGGACCGTCGGGTCCTCGGCCTCGAAGTACTCGGCCCGCGCGAAGCCGAACGTGCCCGCGATCACGTTGGCCGGGAAGCTCTCGACCTTGGTGTTGAGCTGGCGGACGTTGGCGTTGTAGAACCGGCGGCCCGCGGCGATGCGGTCCTCGGTGTTGGTCAGCTCACCCTGGAGCGCCATGAAGTTCTCGCTCGCCCGCAGCTGCGGGTAGGCCTCCGCGACGGCGAACAGGCGGCCGAGGGCCTGGGTCAGCACGTCCTCCTGGGCGGCCTGCTCGGCGGGCCCGGCGCCAGGCGACGCCGCAGCGGCGCGAGCCCGGGTGACCTCGTCGAAGACGGCGCGCTCGTGCGCCGCGTAGCCCTTGACCGTGTCGACCAGGTTGGGGATCAGGTCGTGCCGCCGGTTCAGCTCGACGTCAATCTGCCGCCAGGCCTCTTGCACGAGGTTGCGCAGCCGGACGAAGCCGTTGTAGGTGGTCACCGCCCACAGCAGAGCGATGGCGACGACCGCGGCGAGCACGATGAAGATGATCGAGACGGAATCCACAGGTCCTCCAGAGTGAGCGTGAGCCGATCGTAGCGAGGTGGCGGCACGGCGGTGCGAGCCATCATTCAGGTCGGGAGCGCGCTCCCCGCCCCGCCGATGGGCGGCGGTGGTTTCCCGGGGTCGTAGCCGTGGTCCAGCAATACGTAGCGCGGGATCGCGTCTACAACGGCGTGCATCACCCGGAGTCGACCCGCGAGTGCCTCCCACCTCGGCACGCCGGTGGTCCAGCACAGGAGGTCGGTGCCCTCGATGCTCAGGCTGAGGCCCCGTGCGTCGTCGTGCATGAGCCGTTCCATGACCCGTGGGTGGACGACGTCGTGCGCGAACTTCGCGACGCCGGCACGGACCCGCCACACCTGGTTGAAGGCCTCGGACTCGAACTGGATGTCCTCGCCGCCGAAGGTCTTGGCCAACCGAGAACCGATGCCCTCGGGCGTGAGCTCCAGGTTCGGCAGGTACGCCGGCAGCGGGACGACGACCACGTGAAACACCGAGGTGGACTTGTTCTTGCCCGAGCCCGTCGTGTACGAGTACCGGAACGCCGTCGCGGGCCGGCCCTGGTACACGCCGGTCATGAGCTCGGCGGTCCGCCGTGAGTCACCGATGCCGAACGGTCGCGTGCGCCAGCGACTCGGCAGGCTCGGGTCGGTCCCCAGGTAGGTCCACCCGATGCTCCGTGCCCACGCCTGCACTGCCTGGTTCCGGCGGTACTGCAGCCAGATGCCGAAGCCGACCAGTGCGCCCGTGCCGACGACGATCAGGCCGTAGAACAAGAGAGCGTCCACCTCAGTCCCTCCCGCGGTCACGCAAGGCCGAGGTCAGCCAGGCCGAACACCGCAAGGTACGGCAGACCCTCGGCCTCGATCCGCTCCCGGGCGCCGGCCTCCCGGTCGACGATGACCGCGACCGCGACCACCTCGGCGCCGGCCTCGCGCAGCGCGTCGACAGCCGTCATCACGGAGCCGCCGGTGGTCGACGTGTCCTCGACGGCGACCACGCGCCGTCCGACGACGTCGGGCCCCTCGATCCGGCGCTGCATGCCGTGCGCCTTGCCCTCCTTGCGGACGACGAACGCGTCGAGGTCCTGCCCGCGCGACGCCGCCGCGTGCAGCAGGGCGCCGGCGACGGGGTCCGCGCCGAGGGTCAGGCCGCCGACCGCGTCGATCTCGGCGGTGCCGAGGCCGGCCTCCTCGAGCATGTCCAGCATCACGTGCCCGACCAGCGGGGCCGCCCGGTGGTGCAGGGTCACCCGGCGCAGGTCGACGTAGTAGGCGGCGGTCAGGCCGGACGACAGGGTCACCTCGCCGTGCACGACGGCTAGGTCGACGACGAGGGCGCGCAACTGGTCGCGAGGGGTCTGGCCAGGCAGGGGCGAGATCACGGCGCCAAGGCTACTGTCCGGCCGTGGCCTCCGGGCTCGCGACCTGCGCGGGCGCCTCGAGGTCGTCCGGGGTGGCCTCCGGCCGACGCATCCGCCGGTTGACCGACAATGCCCGGACCGCCACACGCGGCAGCAGCCGGACCACCTCGGACATGACGCCGTACCGCAGACTCGGGGTGGAGATCACCGCTCCCCTGCGCACGTCGGCCAGTGCCGCGGCCACCACCGCGTCGGCGTTCAGCCAGGCGAGCTCGGGCAACGTGTCGTAGTCGAGCCCGGCCCGCTCGTGGAACTCGGTGTGCACCAGGCCGGGGCAGAGCGCCGTCGCGGTCACGCCCGTGCCGCGCAGCTCCACCGCAAGCGCCTCGGTGAAGATCCGGACCCACGCCTTGTCGGCGGAGTAGGTGCCGACGGCGGTCAGCGCGGCTGTCGAGGACACGTTGAGGATGGCCCCACGCCCCCGGTCGACCATCGCACCGACGGCGGCGTGCGACAGGACCATCACCGCACGGACCATCACGTCGAGGCCGCGTTCGTGCGTTGCCAGATCGCCCGCGACGAACTGCCCGCCCATGCCGAACCCCGCGTTGTTGACCAGCAGGCTCACCGGGCGGTCGCGGTCGCGCAGCCGCTCGGCCACCCGCTCGACCTGCGTCCGGTCGGCCAGGTCGGCGGGGAGCACCTCGGCGCGCACGCCGGCCGCAGCGGAGAGCTGGCCGGCGAGGTGTCCCAGGCGGTCGGCGTCCCGGGCCACCAGGACGACGTCGTGCCGTGCGGTCGCCAGCTGCCAGGCGAACTCCAGGCCGAGGCCCGCGCTCGCACCGGTGATCAGTGCGGTAGCCATGGAGCCAGACTACGTGTCGCCCGTCGCGGGTAGCGTGGTCCTATGCGGGTCGCCACATGGAACATCAACTCGATCCGGGCGCGCGCGGACCGCGCAGTCGCCTGGCTGGAGCGCACCGGGACCGACGCGCTGGCCCTGCAGGAGACCAAGTGCGCGGACGCCCAGTTCCCGTACTCGGTGTTCGAGGCCGCCGGCTACGAGGTCGCGCACGTGGGCCTGAGCCAGTGGAACGGCGTGGCGATCGCCTCGCGCGTCGGCCTGGCGGACGTCCAGACCCATTTCGCTGGGCAGCCGTCGTTCGGCGACCCGGACCCCGTGGTGGAGGCCCGCGCGCTGGGCGCGACCTGCGGCGGCGTGCGCGTCTGGAGCCTGTACGTGCCGCACGGCCGGGCCCTGGACAACCCGCACTACGCCTACAAGCTGCACTGGCTCGACCAGCTCAAGGAAGCGGCGGACACCTGGGTCGACCCGTTGCTCGGGGACCCGGACGCCCAGATCGCCCTGGTTGGCGACTGGAACGTCATCCCGCTGGACACCGACGTCTGGGACGTCACGGCGTTCGAGGGCCAGACGCACGTCACCCCACCGGAGCGGGACGCCTTCTCCGCGTTCGCGGACGTCGGGTTCACCGAGGTCACCCGCCAGTTCGTGCCGGAGGAGGGCGCGTACACCTACTGGGACTACCAGCAGCTGGCCTTCCCCAAGAACAAGGGTCTGCGGATCGACTTCGCGTGGACCTCGGCCGCCCTGACCGCGCGAGTGACCGGTGTGACGATCGACCGCGAGGAGCGCAAGGGCAAGGGCGCCTCCGACCACGTACCAGTGGTGCTCGAGCTGGCCGACTGACCACCCTTGCGGCGTCCGGGGCGCTAGGTTCCCACCATGGCCATCCCGCCACCCCCGGAGCCGACGCCGACGCCTGGCCCGACGCCGCCTGATCCGACCCCGATGTCCCTGCCCGCGAACCCGCCACCGCTGGCGCCGCCTGGTCCGACCCCGATGTCCCTGCCCACGCCCGCACCGCCCCCGCCGGCTGTCGGCGCGCCCTACGCGATGCCCCCGGGGCCGCCGGCAGCGCCCGCGCCCGGACAGCCCACCTACTACCCGCAGCAGGCCTACTACGCGCCGGGCTGGACCGCACCGGCGGCCACGACCCCGCGCCGCAGCCGCCGGGGGCTCTGGCTCGCCGTCGGCGGCGGGCTGGTCATCCTGCTCGTGGTCGGCGGCGCGGTGACGGGGGTGACGCGCTGGATGCAGACCCGAACGCTGGGCGACGTGTCCGGCCCGACCACTGCCAACGCTCGCCAGGTGGACACCGGCCACTGCATCGCCGACCTTCCACGCGACGGGGAGGTCGCCCGCGTCGAGCTCGTCCCGTGCTCCCAGCCGCACGAGGCCGAGGTGGTCGGCCTGCTGACGCTGCCGGACGAGAGCTGGCCGGGCCAGGAATCCGTCGACAACCAGGTGACCCGCTGGTGCGAGATGGACAGTGCACAGCAGGAAGCCGGCTTCCAGCCCGTTGTGTGGACCCCCTCCCAGCGCGGCTGGGGGCAGGGTGACCACCGCGGGGTCTGCCTGGCCTGGCTCGACGGCGGTGGCGCGACCGGTTCCTTCACGGACGGCGACGTCCAGGTCGGCTGACCGACTGGCCGGCTGGCCGGCACGGTCCACCAACCGGATGGACTTGGGAGAGAAACCCGCACACTGTGCGGGTTTCTCTCCCAAGTCAGCCCTCGACCACACCCTCGACGCGGCGTCGGGTCGCCGGCGAGCGAGCGGGTGCCCCGCTCAGAGCGGGACGGTGAGCAGCCGCGCCAGATGGTCGCGGAGCACCTCGACCATGTTCACCGAGTCCCGCTCCAGCAGCCACTGGACCTGCAGCCCGTCCATCAGAGCCGCCAGCGCGACAGCGGCCGTCGCCGGGTCGACGTCGTCCCGCAGCACGCCTTCGGCCTGCGCCTGCAGGAGCACCTGGCCGAAGCGCTCCCGGGTCACCCGATACCTCTCGACGAACCACGCGTGCGCCGGATGCTGCGGATCGGCGGCCTCCGCCGACAGTGCGGCGGGCAGCTCCACCATCGCCGGCACCCGCACCTTGTGCTCGACCAGCTCAACCAACCGGCGCACACCGTCCAGCCCGGAGGTGCTCGGCGGCAGGAACTGCTCGGTGTCCAGGGCGTCTCGGCGCGCCAGGACCGCGGCCAGCAGCACCTCCTTGCTCGGGAAGTGGTGCAGCAGCCCGGGGTGCGAGATGCCGCACCGGGTGGCGATCGCACGCAGGGTGGCCGACCGGTACCCGACCTCGCCGAACAGGGCGGCGGCCTGCTCGACGATCTGCTCACGGGTCGCGCGGCCCTTGGCGTAGCCGCGCTGTTGGTCCACGTCGCGCTCCTCAGATGTAGGCACGGGAGGTTCCCTGGCAGCAGAATACCTACCAGATGGTCGGTACTCTCGGTAGACGCCCCAGAACCCCGCAGGAGATCACGATGACGGACATGACCGCAGCCGGCCCGCTCGATGTGCCCGGCCTGTTGAGCCAGTTGACGCTCGAGGAGAAGGCCGCCCTGCTGGACGGGTCCGACCGCTGGCACACCGAGCCGGTCGAGCGGCTGGGCATCCCCGCCGTGATGACGGCCGACGGCCCGCACGGGCTGCGCAAGCAGAGCCCGGAGGCGGCGCTGAGCGACCTGCACGAGAGCTACCCGGCGACCTGCTTCCCGCCCGCGGTCTCCCTGGCATCCACCTGGGACGTCGACCTGGTGCGCCGGGTCGGGCAGGCGCTCGGCGACGAGTGCCGCGCCGAGCAGATCTCGATCCTGCTGGGACCCGGCGTGAACATGAAGCGGACGCCGCTGTGCGGACGAAACTTCGAGTACTTCTCCGAGGACCCGTTCCTGGCCGGGGAGCTGGCGGCCGCGTTCGTCACCGGCGTGCAGAGCCGCGGCGTCGGGACCTCGCTCAAGCACTTCGCCGTGAACAGCCAGGAGACCCTGCGCCGGCACGTGTCGGCGGAGGTCGACGAGCGCGCGCTGCGCGAGATCTACCTGCCCGCGTTCGAGCGGGTGGTGACGCAGGCGGCCCCGTGGACACTGATGTGCTCGTACAACCGGATCAACGGCGTGTACGCGGCGGAGAACCACTGGTTGCTCACCGAGGTGCTGCGTGACGAGTGGGGCTTCGACGGACTGGTGATGTCCGACTGGGACGCGGTCAACATCCGCGAGCACGGCGTGGCGGCCGGCCTGGACCTGGAGATGCCCACCTCAGAGGGCGTCGGTCAGCAGCGCATCGTCGACGCGGTGTCGGCCGGGACGCTGAGCGAGGCGGCGGTCGACCTGGCCGCGCGGCGGGTGCTGGAGCTGGTCAACCGCTCGCTGCCCTCCCTGGCACCGGGCCAGACGTTCGACGCCGACGCCCACCACGCCCTCGCCCGCGAGGTCGCGACCCGATCGGCCGTCCTGCTCAAGAACGACGGTGACGTGCTGCCGCTGGCGCGGTCCGGCGGGACCGTCGCCGTGATCGGCGAGCTCGCCCGCACGCCGCGGTACCAGGGCGCCGGCAGCTCGCAGGTGATGCCCACCCGGCTCGACGACGCGCTCACCGCCCTGCAGGCCGCGCTGGCCGGGGCCCGCGAGGTCACCTTCGCGCCCGGCTACGTCGTCGAGTCCGCGGAGCCCGACGCCGCGCTGGTGGCCGAGGCCGTCGAGCACGCGAGCGCGGCCGACGTCGTCGTCCTCTTCCTCGGCCTTCCGCCGTCGTATGAGTCCGAGGGCTACGACCGGCCGCACATGGACCTGCCGGAGCCGCAGGTGCAGCTGCTGGCGGCCGTTGCCGCGGCCAACCCGGACGTCGTCGTCGTGCTGGCCAACGGGGCGGCGGTGAGCACGCCCTGGCGGGGCGACGCCCGCGCGGTGCTGGAGGGCTGGCTGCTGGGTCAGGCCGGTGGCGGGGCCGTCGCCGACCTGCTGCTCGGCGAGGCGAACCCGTCCGGCAAGCTCGCCGAGACGCTGCCGCTGTCCTACGAGCAGAACCCGACGATCGGCAACTTCCCCGGGGAGAACGGCCTGGTCCGGTACGGCGAGGGCCTGCTGATCGGCTACCGGTGGTACGACGCGCACACCCTCGACGTCGCCTACCCGTTCGGGCACGGGCTGTCGTACACCGACTTCGGGTACTCCGCCCTCGAGGTAGCCGTGCACGACGCCGGGCCGCAGACCCGCGTCAAGGTCTCGCTGACGGTGACCAACACCGGGCAGCGCGCCGGACGCGAGATCGTCCAGGTGTACGTCACCGACCCGGAGTGCTCGGTCTTCCGTCCGCCGCAGGAGCTCAAGGGTGCCGCGGTGGTCTCGCTCGAACCGGGTCGGTCCGAGCGGGTCGCCCTCGCGCTCGACGCCCGGGCGTTCTCGTTCTGGCACGCCGCCCTGGGCCGCTGGGTGGTCGAGGGCGGCCGCTTCGGCATCCGGGTCGGCTCGTCGTCGCGGGACATCCGCCTGACGACAGAGGTGGAGCTGGCGGGTGAGCCCGTCACGACCCCGCTCTCGCCCGAGCTGCCCACTGCGATGTGGCTCGACCACCCGGTCGCCGGACCGCGCCTCCGCCAACTCCTGCAGGACGACCCCGTCTACGACGAGGACCGGATGCGCCGGTTGCGCGGGAACCCGCTCGACCGGGTCGCGCGGATGCGCGGGTTCCCCATCGCGGAGGCCGATCTGCCGGCGCTCGCCGCCGAGGTGAACGCCGTCGGCTGATCGCCGCGCGGCCGAACTGCCCGGCCTAGCCGTTCGGCCCGGAGTGGTGCGGCACCGATGCCGTGACGACGCTGCCGTCGGGCCGGAGCGTGGCGCGCAGGGCCACCGGCTCGGGCGCACCCGGGATCCGCGGCCCCTGGCCGTCCAGCCGCACCGTCGCCGAGGCGCCCCGCGCGACCGTCACCCGCTCGCCACGGACCACCACCGTCAGGTCCGGGCCGGAGTCGATCGCCAGGTCCAGCCGGGACTGCCGGACGGTGACCCGCAGCCGCGAGCCGCGGAATGCGATCTTGAACTTCAGCTCGCTCCAGGACTGCGGCAGGCGGGGGTCGAACGTGAGCTCCTCGTCGTGGGCGCGCATGCCCCCGAAGCCGTTCACCAGCGCACCCCACACCCCTGCGGCGGACGCGATGTGCACGCCGTCGACCGTGTCCTGGTGCAGGTCGGCGAGGTCGACGAACAGCGCCGCGTGGAAGTAGTGCAGGGCCATCTCGTGGTAGCCCACCTCGGCCGCCATGATCGACTGCACCACCGCGGAGAGCGTCGAGTCACCGGTGGTGATCGGGTCGTAGTACTCGAAGTCGGCACGCTTCTGCTCGGGCGTGAACTGCTCGCCCTGCAGGAAGGTCGCGAGCACGACGTCGGCCTGCTTGAGCACCTGGAAGCGGTAGATGACCAGCGGGTGGTAGTGCAGCATGAGCGGCCGCATGTCGGGCGGGGTGTTCGGCAGGTCCCACACCTCGCGCTCGTGGAAGTGGGAGTCCTGCGGGTTGATCCCCAGGCTCTCGTCGTACGGGATGGCCATCGCGTCGGCCACCCGCTCCCACTCCGCGACCTCCTCGTCCGCCAGGTGCAGCCGGGCGACCATCCGCTCGTACCGGTCCGGCCAGGACTCCTTCATGTCGCGCACCGCCTGGGCGGACCGTTGCAGGTTGAACCGTGCCATCACGTTCGTGTACAGGTTGTCGTTCACCACGGTCGTGTACTCGTCCGGGCCGGTCACCCCGTGGATGTGGAACGCGCCCGGACCGTCGCCCCGCCAGAACCCGAGGTCGGCCCACAGGCGCGCGGTCTGCACCAGGATGTCGATGCCCTCGCTGCTCATGAAGTCGTCGTCCCCGGTGGCGTGCACGTAGGTGCTCACCGCGTGCGCGATGTCCGCGTCGATGTGGTACTGCGCCGTGCCGGCCGCGTAGTACGCCGACGCCTCCTGCCCGTTGATCGTCCGCCACGGGAACAACGCGCCCCTCTGGGTGAGCTCGCGGGCCCCGCGCTCGGCGGCGGGCAGCATCGTGTACCGGAAGCGCAGCGCGTTCCGGGCGATCAGCGGCGTGGTGTACGTGAAGAACGGGACCACGTAGATCTCGGTGTCCCAGAAGTAGTGGCCGCTGTAGCCGGAACCGGTCACACCCTTCGCCGCGATGCCGTTGCCCTCGGCGCGCGCCGCGGCCTGGGCGACCTGGAACAGGTTCCACCGGATCGCCTGCTGGACCTCCGGCTGGTCGGCCACCTCGACGTCGGACCGGGCCCAGTACTCGTCCAGCCAGGCGCGCTGGTCGGCGAACTGGTGGGCACCCCCCTCGGCCTTGACCCGGTCCAGGGTGCGCCGGCACCGGTCGACGAGCTCGCGCGCCGGCACCCCGCGGGACGTGTGGTAGCTGACCGTCTTGGTGATCGTGATCGGTCGGCCGGGTTGCGCGCACACCCGGACCACGTGCTTGGCCACATGCTCCTCGACCTGGGTGAGGACCTCGCAGTTGTCCTCGGACTCGACCACGTGGTCGGCCGCGACGGCCAGGGTCATGCCGGAGGCCGCGCAGCGGTAGGCGAGCACGGAGCGCTCGTTGTTGCCCCAGTGCAGCACCGGCTGGAGCACGCGGTCGGTGAGCAGCTTCGCCCGGCGCGGGTCGACCGTCGAGGAGTTCCCACCATTGCTCGGGACCGCCCGGTACTCGTCGAAGCCCTCCTCACGGTTGATCACCTGCGAGGAGATGACGACGGGGGCGACCTTGTCCAGGACGGTCACCTCGTACGTCATGACCGCGAGGTGGCGTTGGGTGAACGAGACCATCCGGCGGGTACGCACCCGCACCCGGTTGCCGCCCGGGGTCCGCCAGACGAGCTCCCTGGCCAGTACGCCGTCGGCCAGGTCGAGGGTGCGCTCGTAGGAGATCAGGTCGGCGACCGACAGCAGCAGCGGCTCGTCGTCGACGTACAGGCGCATCACCTTGGCGTCGGGGACGTTGACGATCGTCTGGCCCACCTCGGCGAGCCCGTAGGCGGACTCGGCGTGCCGGATCGGCCAGGTCTCGTGGAAGCCGTTGATGTACGTCCCGTGGGTGTGCCAGTCGCGGCCCTCCTCGAGGTTGCCGCGCATGCCGATGTACCCGTTGCCGACAGCGAAGAGAGACTCGGTCAGCCCCAGGTCGTCGGCGCCGAAGAAGGACTCCGTGAGCCGCCACGGGTGCACCGGGAACCGCAACCGGTCCAACGGGTCGGAGAGATCAGGCCTTCCGTTGTGTGCCGCCTTCGTCATCGCTCCACCAGTTCCGCGAGATCCTGCACCACCACGTCCGCGCCCGCCTCGAGCAGTGCCTCCGCGCCGGCACCCCCGTCGACACCGATCACCAGCTGGAAGTCACCAGCCCGGCCCGCCTGCACCCCGGACAGTGCGTCCTCCACGACGACCGCGCGCTCGCACGGCACGCCCAGCAGCCGGGCAGCGTGCGCGAACGTGTCGGGGGCAGGCTTGCCGGCCAGGTGCTCGGCGGCCGCGACCGTGCCGTCGACGACGACGTCGAACCGGTCGGCCAGGCCCGCGGCGGCCAGCACGGTCGGGGCGTTGCGGGAGCTCGACACCACCGCCACCGCGACACCGCGGGCCTCCAGGTGGTCGAGCAGCTCGACCGAACCCGGGAAGGCGACGATGCCCTCCTCCTCGAGCAGGCGGTTGATCAGCACGTTCTTGGTGTTGCCGAGGCCGCACACGGTCGGCGTGCCCTCCGGGTCGGTCGGCTCACCCTCGGGCAGGTGGATCCCGCGCGAGACCAGGGTGGCGCGAACGCCGTCGTACCGGGGCTTGCCGTCCACGTGGGCGAAGTAGTCCTCGTCGGAGTACGCCGGGGTGATCCCGCGCTCGACGAAGAACTCGTCGAAGGTGCGCTGCCAGGCCCGCATGTGGACCTCGGCCGTGGGCGTCAACACGCCGTCCAGATCGAACAGGACAGCCCCGACCCCATCCCAGTGCACCTCATGACGCTACAGCCGCGACCGGACGAACGCGCAACTAGCCCTCGGCGTGGCCCGCACTCACGGCCGGTCGATCATGGGTTCGGCAGCGGGGGTGATTCCGGCAGACAACCCCTGATGCGTCGAGCCACCGATCCGTGGACTGGGCCGAGGGTCGTCCGTCAGGAGCCGAAGGCGCGATACGGCCCCATCCGCAGCTCTCCGGCTCCCCGCTCTTCTTCGGCCCACCGCGAAGCGTTCGCCAGCAGCTCGGCCACGGCCGGCACCGTTCGTCCCAGTCGGCTGGCTCCCCAGCCCCACCGCGACGCAAGCAGCTGCCGGTACGAGGGGCTCGGCAGTTCCGGCGGACCGACGTTCGGATCGTCCGCCAGAGCGCCGTCGATCAGCCACCCGGTCACCGCGAGGATCCACGCGGCAGCCGCGAGGTCGAGAGCACGCGACCAGCCGGGCTCGACGACGACGTCGGGCAGATGTGGTGCGACGGCGGCGGTGAACCGTTCGAGCAACGCGTCGGTGAGGCCGGGGGGCGGGTCGAAGACGCACCAGCACGTGGCGAACGGCATCACCATGTAGGCCGCGTCGAGGGCGACGTGCTGCGCCGTCGCGCCCTCCAGGTCGAGGAACCGCCAACCCGTCGGCGTCAGGATCGCGTTGTCGGGGCAGGTGTCACCAGGGGAGACGACGTCAGCCGGTGGGCTCCCCGGACCACGGTCACCGTCACGAGACGTGAGAATCCGCATGGCGGCGACGTCCTCCGCAAGGGCGCTGTCGGCCGTTGCCCGTGTTCCCGTTCTGCCACCGGTGATGGCCGGCGCGCCCGGTGGCGGCAGAGTGCTCCGCAACCGGTCGATGCCCGTGCGGGCGGCGAGAAGCGCGTCCCAGTCCGTGATTCCCTGCCGACCGAGCACCTTCCGGAAGTGGGCCGCGCGGGGATGGCTCCGCCCCACGGCGTCCCCCAGGGCTGTGGCCCAGCCCAGTGCGCCGTCCCAGGCCGCTGCCCGGTCGTCGCCGAGGAGCAGGTCCGCGAGGGTCGGCCCGTGGCCGAGGTCCTCCATGACCACGATGCGGTGGGCATCGTCGGCCCCGAGGAGAGCTGGCGCACCGCTGATCTCGGCGAGCCCGGCCGTCTCCCGTGCGTACGACGCAGCACCACCGACGGTGTCCGGGTAGCGCTTGACCACCACGGTGGACGGCCCGGTGGGCGAGATCGTGCCGCACCGCAGCACGAGCGAACGGTCGGGCCCACCCAGCGAGACAGGGTCGACGAGCGCACAGCCCACCAGTTCACCAGCGACGGTGAGCGTCGAGGCGGCCTCCCGCTCCTCATCGCGTTCGCGGGATGCGGCGATGTCGGTCATGCAGACAGCATCGCCTACGGTCTCCGGCACACCCACTCACAGTGGCTTCGGGACGGGACTGATCCGACACCCATCCCCCGCTGCCGAACTCAGCCGGTCGTGAGCACCAGGCCCTCACCGATCGCACCATCGCCCTCGTCGGCGCGATCGACGACGACCGTGCCGCCATCGTGCACCTCGCGCGCCAGCAGCATCGTGGCCAGCCGGTCCCCGATCTCGCGCTGCACCAGCCGCCGCAGCGGCCGAGCGCCGTAGGACGGGTCGAAGCCCTCGATCGCCAGCCACTCGCGAGCAGCAGGGGTCACCTCGAGCACCAGGCGGCGCTCGGCCAGGCGCTCCGCGAGCCGAGCGATCTGCAGCTCGACGATGCGACCCAGCTGCTCGAGGCTGAGCGCGTCGAACAGCACGATGTCGTCCAGCCGGTTGAGGAACTCCGGCTTGAGGGCGGACCGCACCGCGGCCATCACCGCCTCGCGCTTGGAGTCGTCGTCCAGCGTCGGGTCCGCCAGGACGTGCGAGCCCAGGTTCGAGGTCAGCACCAGGATCACGTTGCGGAAGTCGACCGTCCTGCCCTGACCGTCGGTCAGCCGGCCGTCGTCGAGCACCTGCAGCAGGATGTCGAACACCTCCGGATGGGCCTTCTCGACCTCGTCGAGCAGCAGCACCGAGTAGGGCCGACGGCGCACCGCCTCGGTGAGCTGGCCGCCCTCCTCGTAGCCGACGTAGCCGGGGGGCGCCCCGACCAGCCGGGCGACCGAGTGCTTCTCGGCGTACTCGGACATGTCGATCCGCACCATGGCGCGCTCGTCGTCGAACAGGAAGTCCGCCAGGGACTTGGCCAGCTCGGTCTTGCCGACCCCTGTCGGCCCGAGGAACAGGAACGATCCGGTGGGTCGATCGGGGTCGGCCACGCCCGCCCGGGCGCGGCGGACGGCGGCGGACACCGCCCGCACGGCGCGCTCCTGGCCGATCAGCCGCTGACCGATCACCTCCTCCATCCGGAGCAGCTTGGCGGTCTCACCCTCGAGCAGGCGGCCGGTGGGGATGCCGGTCCAGGCCGAGACCACCTCGGCGATCTCGTCCGGTCCGACCTTCTCGGCGATCATCGGGGTCTCGGCCGTGGCGGTGCGACCCGGGCCCTCGGCGGCCTCGGCCTCGGCGATCTGCTTCTCCAGCGCGGGGATCTCCCCGTAGAGCACGCGCGAGGCCGCGGCGAGGTCACCCTCACGCTGGTGCCGGTCGGCGGCGACCCGCAGCTCGTCCAGCCGCGCACGCAGGTCACCCAGGCGGTTCTGGGCGCCCTTCTCCTGCTCCCAGCGAGCGGTGAGCCCGGCGAGCTCCTCGCGCCGGTCGGCCAGCTCGGCGCGCAGCCGGTCGAGCCGCTCCCGGGAGGCGGCGTCGTCGGCCTCGGACAGGTAGGACTCCTCCATGGTCAGCCGGTTCACCGTGCGCTGGAGCTCATCGATCTCCACCGGCGAGGAGTCCAGCTCCATCCGCAGCCGGGACGCGGCCTCGTCCATCAGGTCGATCGCCTTGTCCGGCAGCTGACGGGCCGGGATGTACCGGTCGGCGAGGGTGGCGGCGGCCACCAGGGCACCGTCGGATATGCCGACCTTGTGGTGCGCCTGGTAGCGCTCCTTGAGCCCGCGCAGGATCGCAACGGTGTCCTCCACGCTCGGTTCACCGACGTAGACCTGCTGGAACCGGCGCTCCAGGGCCGGGTCCTTCTCGATCCGCTGGCGGTACTCGTCCAGGGTGGTGGCGCCGATCAGGCGCAGCTCGCCGCGAGCCAGCATCGGCTTGAGCATGTTGCCGGCGTCCATGGCGCCCTCGGCCGCCCCGGCGCCGACCACTGTGTGCAGCTCGTCGATGAAGGTGACGACCTGACCCTCGGCCCCCTTGATCTCCTCGAGCACGGCCTTCAGCCGCTCCTCGAACTCCCCGCGGTACTTGGCCCCGGCGACCATGGAGGCCAGGTCGAGCGCGACCAGGCGCTTGTTGCGCAGCGACTCCGGCACGTCACCGGCCACGATCCGCTGGGCAAGCCCCTCGACGACGGCGGTCTTGCCGACCCCGGGCTCGCCGATCAGCACCGGGTTGTTCTTGGTGCGGCGGGAGAGCACCTGGATCACTCGCCGGATCTCGGCGTCCCGGCCGATCACCGGGTCGAGCCGTCCCTCGCGGGCGGCGGCGGTCAGGTCGATGCCGTACTGCTCCAGGGCCTTGTGCGTGCCCTCCGGATCCGCAGTGGTGACCCGCGCGGACCCGCGCACGGTCGGCAGGGCCGCGGCCAACGCGTCCCTGGTGGCCCCGACGGCGTGCAGCGCGTCGGCCGCGGGCGAGGACCCGGCGGCGATACCCAGCAACAGGTGCTCGGTTGACACGTACTCGTCGCCGAGCGCCTGGGCCTCGCTCTGCGCGGCGGTGATCACGGCGGCCATCGGACGCGAGAGCCCGGGTTGGGCGACCGAGCCGCCCGACGCCGTCGGCAGGGTGGTGCGGATCGCGGACACCCGGTGGGCCAGTGCCGGACGGTCCACCCCGACGGCGTCGAGCAGGCCACCGGCCACCCCACCCGGCTGGGTGAGCAGCGCGCCCAGCAGGTGCACCGGCTCCAGCTGGGGGTTCCCCGCGCTCGCCGCACCCTGCAGGCCAGCGGCCAGCGCCTCCTGGGACTTGGTCGTGAACTTCGGGTCCATGCCGGGTGCGCCTCCTGGTGAGAGAACTGCCAACGAAACCAACGACCACGGAGTTGAGTCTATTCCGCTCAAGTCTTGTGCGCGAGATCGTCGGTGGAGGTCCCTGTGCATCGGCTGTGCGTCGGCCGAACGACTCGCCCGGACGGGGGTACCACACGCACGGACGATGTGGGAAGGTCCGGTCATGCGAACCCGCCGATTCCTGGGCGCCGCGGCGCTCACCACATTCATCGCAGTCGGGCTCACCGGCTGCGTCAAGATGGACATGCAGCTCGACCTGCAGTCCGACAACACCGTCGACGGCACCATGATCTTCGCCATCTCCTCCGAGGTGGCACAGATGGCCGGCCAGGACCCCGCGGCCCTCGCGGAGCAGATGTCCGGGGAGACGTTCGACTTCAGCAAGAGTGCGGACGTCCAGTCCGAGCCGTATGACGACGGCGAGTACGTCGGCACCACCACGACCTTCACGGGCGAGCCGCTCGAGACGTTCGGTGCTGGCCAGGACGAGACCATGAGCGTGGTCCGCGAGGGTGACGAGTTCGTCGTCTCCGGCACCTTGGACATGACCGAGGCCGCGATGGGTGCCGAGAGCATGCCGGGGCTCAGCGAGAGCTTCGACATCAAGATCGCGATGACTTTCCCCGGGAAGGTCTCCGAGCACAACGGCGAGCTCAGTGGGAACACCGTCACGTGGACGCCCGTCTACGGCGAGGTCAACGAGTTCAGCGCCCGCGCGAGCGCCATCGACGGTGGTGGCGGTGGCCTGTCGCTGCTGTTGCTCATCGGCATCGGCGCAGCGGCCTTGATCGTCCTCGGTCTGGTGCTCTTCCTCGTGCTGCGCTCGCGCAAGGGTGGCCAGCCCGCCGCAGCCGTGCCGAGCGCCTACCCGGCACCCGAGGGCTACGCCCCGGCTCCTGTCCCGCCGGCAGCCCCGGTCGGGTACGAGCCGCAGGCACCGCCGGCAGCCCCGGTCGGGTACGAGCCGCAGGCACCGCCCGCACCGCCCGCACCGCCCGCACCGCCCGCACCTCCGGCACCTCCGGCACCCCCGGTCGAGCAGGCACCGCCCGCACCGCCTCAGCCGTAGGGCGATCGGGAGCACCCGGACACACGTAGCGGGGGCCCGGGGGCACGTTTCCACCCGGCCCCCCGACGGCACCAGGCCCCCATAAGCGGGTTGCGCCCTGACAACGGC